>JBEPWN010000001.1:0-6998 GCA_041642395.1 Marinilabilia sp.
ATTATAACTATGGGAGCCCACATTATCGGTGTGCCCCTCCAACATGACGCGAACTTCCGGATTATTCTCCAGGAAGTCCACCACACCGTTAAGCTCTATCTTCGATTCCGGTTTAAGAGCATAAGAATCGGTTTCAAAAAAAACATTCTCCAGACGCACCCGGGCACCTTCTTTGATGGGCTGTAATCCGATATCAAGATAATACGGTTTATTCAGAGGATGATCTGCCATCAGATTAAAATTGCCTGAATAAAACAAATAACCGGGATGATCGGCCTTAAAAGCATATTCGCCCCCAACAGGCAAGCAAACCAGAAATTCACCCGAAAAGCTGCTTCCTTTGGATGTTACCACAATTTCGCCCGTTTCCAGGTTCTTGAGTTCAAAGTTGGCCGACAGCATTTCTTTGGTTTCTTCATCATAAACCTCCCCTTTCACATAAAGCACCGGGTTAGGCCTTAGTTCCTGCGGAAGTTCAAAACTATAGATATCTTTGGAGCCGGTTCCGGATTCATGTCCATCTGTGGAAAAATAAGCTCTGGTTCCTTGTGCCGTTACAACCAGTCCTATTTCATCATTTTCGGTATTGATGGGATATCCCAGATTTACAGGTTCGCTCCATTCTCCTTCTGCATTCTTTTTGCTCATAAAAATATCCATTCCTCCCATGCCCTGGTGTCCGGTGGAAGAAAAATAAAGAGTTTGTCCGTCGTGATGAAGAAAAGGAGAGTTTTCATCTCCACTGGTATTAATAATTTCTCCCAAATTTTTCAGATCACCGAAATAAGGAGTCCCATTTTCCATGGTTCCCATCAATGATGCCTGCCAAATATCTTTACCACCTACTCCGTCACTTCGGTTGCTTATAAAAAAAAGCGTTCGCCCATCAGCCGAGAAATGAGGCTGACTTTCCCAAAACGGAGAGTTGATGGGCGCTCCCACATTCACGGGCTCTGTCCAACCATGATCACTTTTTTGGGAAAAGTATATATCGCAGCTGCCTTTGCTGTCAACACGTCCACATGCCGTAAAAAACATCCAATTTCCATCTGCTGAAAGCGTCTGGGCACCTTCATTGCTGTCGGTATTTAAATATCCGGGCAAAACCCTTCGCTCCTGCCAATGACCATTACTGTCGGACTGTGAAATAAAAAAATCTTCCTGAAAAAATATAGATGATTTAGGTAACTCACCTTCCTTTTCGCGATAAAGATCCATATCACGGGGAACCAGCACTGTAAACACCATGGTTTGCTCATCGGCTGTCAGACTGGGCCAGTATTCATCAAAATTACTGTTAAGCAGCGCTCCGGCACTTTCCATTTCAATGTCATGTGGATTTTCCATAGCATTTTTGACAAACAAAACCCTGTCAATCATTGTAGCCGCCCGCTTTTTACCTTCAGAATTGTCAGTCAATCTTTTGTAATTCTCAAAAAATTCAATTGATTCGTCATATTCTTCGGACTGAAAGGCAGCAATGCCAACATTGTAATAGGTAGGTAAAAAGAATGCAGAATCCACCTCCAAAGCCTGTTTTAGAATATAAAGTTCCTGCTCCCATGCCTTCTGCGAATGATATAGATCTCCCAAAAGAAGCATCGCCTCCATAAATTCCGGCTCCCGGTCAAGTGCTTTCAAAAGCAATTCCCGGGCTTCTTCTGTATTTCCGGATGAATACAGACTGCGTGCCTCTTCATAAATCTTAATGCTTCGCTTGTTACTGATGCTATACTTTTGCTGAGCATCGGCAAAAGTGATCAATACCAGAAGCATTGTAAAAAGTGAAAAATATCGTTTCATCATTTGGTTAGTTCAATTTTGTTGCCACTTTCAATAATATCGCGTGTAATCTTCATTAATTTGTCAGGATTATCACCATACTTTAATGTTTGGATCGAGGGATGAATAACAAGTGCCGCCCTGCCTGGCACAAGATTAAGAAATCCGCGTCTCTTTATTTTCCACGAATTTACTATGGTTACGGGAAGAATAGGTAACTCAAGCTCCAGGGCAAGCTTGAAAGCACCTCTTTTAAATGGCCCCATTTCAGAGCTCCAGGTACGGGCACCTTCCGGAAAAATAACCACCGAAGTCCCCTGAACCAACTTTCGCCGGGCTTCCTGCAAAGAATTTACTGCTGTCCGTGCCGTTGAACGGTCGATAAAAATATGGCCCACTTTTTCGCTGGCATAGCCAATAAATGGCATTTTTCTTAGCTCTTTTTTCATCATCCATTTAAAATCGATACCAAGCCAGGCGTACAACATAAAAACATCAAACCCTGTCTGGTGATTGGCAACAACGACATACGATTGGCCCGGTGAGATGTTTTCACGACCGTGGACTTTTACAAATACAGGGGTAATCCAACAAGTGATCCTGGCCCATACCATACCCCAAAAGCTTCCAAAACGTGGTGAAATAATAATAGAAAACAAAGTTGCCAGAAAGGCAAAAGCGATAGAATTTACAAGCATTAAAGGGACAAAAACAAGCCACTTATATAATTGATAAATCCAGTACCACCAAGGCATTGATTTTTTTTCAGACATTAATTGGCCATTATTTGGGAACACAATCAAAAACAAAAATAGCATAATTGATGACAATTGACTAACCAGGGAACAATGAATAATGATAGCACTGAAAAATGATCAGCACACAATACAATAGATCGTTAGATTTTTAGATGTTAGATGCTAGATGGATTGTATCATATTGAAAAACAACTTTTAGCGCCATGAGCATATTAAATTTAAACAATTAGCTGACAATCTATTACAAAATTTTAACGGACTATTGTTTTTGGACACCTTCTTTATTCATAACTCATCTTTGGCGAAAAAATATGTATCGCGAATATTTCACATCTAGTGAAATAACGCCACCATCAAAAAAATAGCCGTCAAAGACGACAGTTTAAAAGCCACTTGTTGCAAACGAGGAGCGGGATAAATTAGAATAATTAACCCTAAAACATAAACTACTGATTTTATGTTTCTTATCATATTTTTCCACGCAACCTTTTGGTAATTTGAACATCAAATAAATATGGCTGATTTGTAAAAAAATGACCAAAGAAGTTGTCTCAAAAGTATAAAACACAAAAAACGTGTCATGTTGAGCGCAATCGAAACATCTGTTTATCAAACGAAAAGACTCTTCGACAAGCTCAGAATGATATCAAAATTTGGACCGTCCATGACTCAATAGTCCGTTAAAGAAAGCTTAAACGCAGAGACACAAAGATGCAAAGCTTTTATTATTAAAGAGTTGCAGTTATTTGGTGTCGTTTTTCAATGCGTTTATTATCAGCTACTTGTAAAAGTTTAACGGAGTATTGTGACTAATAACAACGAAATATTTTATTACGCCTTTAATGAAAAGGTATCTCTTGTTCCCAAAACCAATGCATTATTAGTTAAATATGCTGACGGTACTGAGAAAACTGACGCAGAGAAATTAGTAAGAAGGTTTTCTGAAGATTTAAAAATCAACTGGTATAACTCATCATCTGCTAAAATTATAACCAAATCACAAAAAGAAAAGGAAGAATTAATATTGAAACTAAAGCAGAACAATTCGGTTAAGACATGTCTACCATTTTATACTTTAGAAAATGGTTTAGAAATGGGAGTAACTGATGAATTTCTGATTCGATTTCTCCCTGAGGTTACGGAAGTACAAAAACAAGAACTTCTGAGAAAATTCAACCCGAAACTTATAAAAGCTACTGAAATTTATCAAAAATTTGAAGTTAGGAAAGGTGAAGATGCTTTGACAATAGCAAACAGATTTTATGAATCAGGGCTTGTGGAGTTCTAACCAGCCTGATTTACCTAATACTCGGCAGATAAGATTAACGCATAGGTTAAAATCGAGGAAGACCAAATTAAAAGGAAAAAGCACAACCATCCAAACAGCCGGATGGCAAGAAGGTGTTTACATTGTACGGGTGAAATACAAAGATGAGGTTTTAACCGGCAAATTAGTGGTAAAAGAATAAAATCCCCAATACAGTTCCATAAGTAAAACAAAAACACTACTTTTGCAGCCGGTTCGTGTAATCTCTTACTGAACATAGGGGTCTGATAATATTGCACGGCAAGTTAAATCTTCAAAAGTACAGACAATGGATTTGATGAAAGTTGCTGAAGAGGCCTTTGAGGCCGGGGTTGAAAAACCAGTTTTCGGCGCAGGAGACACCATCTCGGTTCACTACAAAATTCGCGAAGGAAATAAGGAACGTGTCCAGATTTTTCGCGGAACAGTGATCCAGATCAAAGGAAGCGGAATCAACAAACGTTTTACCGTCCGTAAGATTTCCAACAACGTTGGAATTGAGCGTATCTTCCCGATAAATTCACCATTTATCGACAAAGTGGAAGTTAACCGAAAAGGTAAAGTTCGTCGTAAGAGAATTTACTATTTACGTGAGCTTACAGGTAAGAAAGCCCGTATCAAAGAGAAAAGAATTTAATTCCTTTACAGGAATGCAAAAAAAAAAGCGTTGTTTGATTTTCAGACAACGCTTTTTTATTTTCAATAGTTCTAAAAAAACCAAACGCAAAGGCGCCAAGACGCAAAGTCATTATTACCAGAGAGTTGTAATCAATGCTTGTCGAGGTTTAAATATTTCATCACCACACTTTTGCAAGAGCCTTTGATTCAGTTATTTATAACTGAAAGATTTTTGTGTCAAAATACAGATTTTCAGTCGCTAAGCTTCTGGATAGGATTCATCTTACATCTAATCCCGAAGGGTCGAAACTAACGATCTATTGATTTTCTAAGAGCAAAAAAAATCTTTATTTCTAATCTTTTTGGCATTGCCCAAAAAGAATCATACAAGCTATTTCTCAACCCAATCCTGTATCAGATTAAACGCACGTCCTGGAATCTCTGTTTTGAATGCTTCAATTGCACCCCGGTCTGCCACCGTTACAAATACTGTTTTTCCTTCATTACCCCCAAAAGCCAGATTGGTGGGCTTGTCCCCTTTTAGCTGAATTTCACGAACTATCTTCCCCTGCGGGGAAACGATCGCCACAGTTCCTTTCTCAATTCGGGTAACATACAAATTTCCTTGCTGATCGCAACGCATACCATCCAGCCCGAAGTCATCAAACCCGATCAAAAGCCGTTTATTCTCCAGGGTTCCATCATCAGTAATATCATACACCCAAATGTTTCGTTGTACCGACTCATTCACATAAAGAAGTTTCTCATTGGGCGACACCTCTATTCCGTTGGTGGTTCCCATATTTGCTTCCAGAAGATTTACTTCCCCGTCAGGATCAATCTTCCACAAATTTCCTGTATTATTTTTCCAGTCGGGATCGCTGGCATAGACAGTACCCTTACTGGTTATCGCAAGATCATTTGGCTGGTTCATACGCTTCTCATGAGCATGAATACTAATTGATTTATCAGCAATATTAACAGCCAAAATGTTATGACCGGTATAATCTGCTACCAATAAAAAATTATTTTTCCATAATCGTATTCCGTTGCCAGTACTGCCATCCGGTAAATCAACAAAAAGACCATGAGAGCCATCCGGCCTGACATAACCGATCGTTCCCTTTTGCTTATAATTAACAGCGTACAATATTCCACTACTATCAACCGCAGGTCCTTCAGCCCAGGTCATAAAAACAGAATCAGGGGTTACATCATAGCTTTTGTACAAGGAATTGCTATCCTGTACTTGTTGGCCGGCAATGGTTGCAACTATTGACAGCAAAAACCAAAGTGATAGGAATAATTTCATGTATATAAAATTTTGATTTTTTTATTGATCTTCAGGCTGAGTAACCTCAATGCCATAGGTTTTTTGAAAGCGGTCAATCATTTCAGGAAATTTTGATTCACGCACAGATAATGTAAGTCTGCAATCCGCTTCAAATAATTGTTCCTTTATGGAAATACCTTCCTCATCAACCACCCGCATAACAGGATTCATTAAATCGTATGGAAACCGGATAGAAAAAGATTTATCAATGGTATATTCAACCAGATTCGTGTGGTTAAGTGCATCGGCCGAAGCTGCTTTGTAAGCCTGAACCAGTCCTCCTGTTCCAAGTTTGACACCACCAAAATAGCGCACCACCACAATTAAGATATTGGTTACTTCGTGTGAATGAATTTGTCCCAGAATAGGCTTGCCGGCTGTTCCCGATGGTTCACCGTCGTCATTCATCCTGAAATTCATTCCATCTGTTCCCAATTGCCAGGCATAACAATGATGGCGGGCATCGTGGTATTTCTTTTTCAGTTCGTCAATATGATCTTTGATCTCTTCTTCTGTCTGCACAGGAAAAGAAAAAGCCAGAAATTTACTGCCTTTTTCTTTGTAAAGACCTTCAGCAGGTTCTTTTATAGTCTGGTAAGAATCGGCTGGCATATTACAATAGATCGTTAGATGTTAGATGTTAGATGTTAGATGTTAGATGCTAGATGCTAGATGCTAGATGGAATATATCATATTGAAAAACAACTTCATAACACCTTGCGTATTTTAAAACTAAACAATTCAAATGTAGGAAAATTACGCATCTTTACAAAGACGATATCATTTCTTGCTAGATGCTAGATGCTAGGTGGTAGATGCTAGATGTTAGATGCTAGATGTTAGATGTTAGATGCTAGATGTTAGATGCTAGATGTTAGATGTTAGATGCTAGATGTTAGATGCTAGATGTTAGATTATTAGAAGCTAGATATTAGATTAATAGATGTTAGATAGAGGTTGTAGTTTAATTTTGCGATGTTAATTTTTACAATAATCCGTTAGACTTTTGCAAAGCATTTTGAATCAATAGCTTAAGTTTTAATGTATGTGTGCGTTAAAATACAGATTTTCAACATCATAAGATTCAACTTGGCTGTAGTTTAAACGTGTATATCATTAGAGATTGCTTCGGGCATAGCCCTACCAATGACAGACCCTTCGCGCAACGAGGAAGAGGTTGGAAGAGGGCAGAGCGGCAATG
>JBEPWN010000002.1:0-721 GCA_041642395.1 Marinilabilia sp.
GCAATGCCGCTCTGCCCTCTTCCAACCTCTTCCATATAAAAAGTGAGAGGGTGTCATTGCGATCCCGATGAGGGACGATATCGGGAGAAGCAATCTTTAAATACAGGGGTAGATCGTTTTCTTTCTACCAATAAAAAAATTTTGAAACAAGGAATTATCAACGCAAATGTAAACTATAGCCTTCAACTAAAATCTAACAGTCAATTGTTTTTATAGAGCCAAATATAATCTTAGCAATATCATTGCAGCCCTGAATGGGGCGATCGTATGGGAGAAACAAGTTCACTAAAACCCTTATAGCCAAGGCAGTGGTGATCCTTTTGTTTTTATTATACGGGCACCCCTGCCGGAGTTTAATTTATTGATTTCCTGAGTATGTTAGCATACGCTCGTCCTTACCAGGGCTTTATAATATAAACCCAATTTATAACCTTGCGTCATCGCGATCATCTGCATATAGTCTTTTATCAACTACTTAAACCGCAAAGCGGTAGCAGAGCAGCAATCCAACCCGGAAGACCTAAATACCTCAATCAATCTAATGCTATGTTTCAATCATCAATAACTGATCATTTGTCATTGATCATTGATTCATTGGTCATTGGTCATTGGTCATTGATCATTGATAATTGGTCATTGATCATTGATAATTGGTCATTGATCATTGGTCATTGACAAATTTACTTGTTCGATACAACATCAACAACATGATCATCCAAAA
>JBEPWN010000003.1:0-41840 GCA_041642395.1 Marinilabilia sp.
CTGCTACGTCATTGAACCGAATATCTTTCATCATTCGTGAGAATGTGGTAAGCCCCATATACCCTTCGCCCAGACTGGCATGACGATCCACTTTGCTTGCCAGTTCTTTTTTTGCATCATTAAGATGAATTCCCCGCAAATAATTAAATCCGACAATATCCGCAAAATCACTCCAGCTTTTGATATAACCACCTTCGGTCATAAAATCATATCCTGCAGCCCATCCATGACATGTATCAATGCAAACTCCAACCCGCGACTTGTCATCTACCAATTCTATAATCCTGGCCAGATGTTCGAATCTATATCCAATATTTGTACCCTGCCCCGCCGTGTTTTCAATAACAGCAGTAACTCCATGCGTATTATCCAAAGCCGTATTTACCGATTCAGCCACCCGCTTTAAACAATCATCTTCAGAAATCCGGGTCAGATGACTCCCGGGATGAAAATTTAACATCTCAAGCCCCAACTGCTCACACCGCTGCATCTCATCAAGAAATGCAGCACGTGATTTTCTAAGACCCTCTTTGTCAGGGTGTCCTAAATTGATCAGATAACTGTCGTGTGGCAATATGTAACGTGTTGAAAACCCATGAGTTTCACAATTATTTTTGAATTTAACAACGCTTTCCTGTGTCAATGGTTTTCCCATCCATTGTCTTTGATTTTTTGTAAATAAGGCAAATGCATTCGCCCCGATGGCTGCAGCATTAATGGGAGCATTTTCAACACCGCCTGCTGAACTAACATGTGCACCTATAAATTTAGTTGTCATTTTACTCTTATTTTGAAATTAAAAAAACACGATCATATCTGCAATATAATTAAAGATGTCGAACCAGAAATAAGAAAGTAAATATTGCTGGATCCACCGAACAAAAATCAGATTTTTTGTACAAAACAATTACTACCTTGCATCCAGAAATGCACATCAAGCAAAGTCGTAATGACCACTGCACAAACATATTAAAAAAACATTGTATGAGCACTCCCATTATTCCTAACATCACCTCAGAGATAGGCGAACTGGAAGCAGTAATTCTACATACTCCAGGTCCTGAAGTTGAAAATATGACTCCTGGAAATGCTGAAAGAGCGCTTTACAGTGACATATTAAATTTGCCTGTGGCACTGGATGAATATCACCAACTTAGTGGTGTTTTGGAAAAATTAACAACAACTTTCCAGGTAAAAGATTTACTATCCGGAATCTTAATCGATCCGAAAGTAAAATTATCCCTGATAGAACGCATCTGCACACATGAGCATGTTCTCAGCATTAAAGAAGATCTTTTAGAGCTTAATCACAAAGAGTTGTCATCTCAGCTAATAGAAGGAGTAGCTTTAAAACACGACTCACTCACCACATACTTATCAGACGAGCGATATGCATTAAAGCCTCTTCACAATTTTTTCTTCACCCGAGATGCATCAGTGACAGTTTACAATGAAGTAATGATTTCGAAAATGGCAAAAAAGGTACGTGAACGTGAATCGATCATTATGGATGCCATTTTCAACCACTCCCCACATTTCAAAACATCCACAATCAATCCGATGAGCACCTGGCATGTGGGTGAAGAGACATTTATTGAAGGTGGTGACGTTCTGATCGCCCGTGAAGATATTCTGATTATTGGAAACGGAACAAGAACATCAACACAGGGAATTGATTTTCTTGCCAATCAAATAAAAAAAACAAAAGAGAAAAAATATATTGTGGTACAACAGCTGCCCGCCTCACCTGAGTCTTTTATTCATCTGGATATGGTATTTACACTGCTTGATCGCGACACCTGCATGATCTATGAGCCCATGATCAAACAGGATAACACGTATGCAACCATATTAATGACCATCGACAATGGTAATGTTACCAATATCTCCCGTCAAAGCGGACTTCTGCAATGTCTGAAAGAATTAGGAATGGATTTAAAACCAGTTTCCTGTGGAGGCAATGACCTATGGCAGCAGGAACGGGAACAGTGGCATAGCGGGGCAAATTTTTTCTCCATCGCACCGGGCAAACTTTTGGGATATGCCAGAAATGTTCACACTCTGGAAGCCCTCAACAAAATTGGTTATGACGTATTAAAAGCCACAGATATTATTGAAGGCAAAATCAACCCTTCAGAGTACACAAGATATACTGTCACCATTGAAGGATCGGAACTACCCAGGGGAGGTGGTGGCGCCCGATGTATGACCATGCCGGTAAGACGAAAAAATGTGCAATGGTAGCTTCCCTCTAAACTACCTCTTTCACAAGTTCGGCTGCTTCCTGTAATGAAGTGGCCGACATTACTTTCAACCCCGAGTTGTCAATCACCACCTTACCCTCTGCAGCATTAGTGCCCTGCAGTCTCACAATAACCGGCACCTTTATATCTCCCAGATTTTTATATGCTTCAACCACTCCTGCTGCTACACGGTCACATCTGACAATTCCTCCAAAAACATTAATCAGAACCGCTTTTACAGAAGGATCATCAAGGATTATTTTTAATCCGGCTTCAACAGCTTCAGAATTAGCACCACCACCCACATCCAGAAAGTTGGCCGGTTTACCACCAGACAGTTTTATCATATCCATAGTGGCCATGGCCAAACCAGCTCCATTAACCATGCAGCCAACATCACCCTCAAGCTTCACAAAGTTAAGATTGTGTTTGCCGGCAGCCACTTCGTAAGGATCTTCCTCATCAGCATCATACATTTTAGCCAATTCGTGATGCCTGAACAGTGCATTGTCATCCAATCTCACCTTTGCATCAACGGCGAGTATTCTATCGTCAGTTGCTTTTAAGACAGGATTTATTTCAATCATAGCAGCATCAACAGAAATATAAGCAAGGTAAAGCGCTTTAACAAACTTAGTCATTTCTTTGAAGGCCTTTCCTGAAAGATCAAGGTTAAAGGCAATTTTTCGTGCCTGAAAAGGCAAAACGCCTGCTATAGGATCAATTTCCTCACGGAAAATGCGTTCCGGTGTTTTTTCGGCAACATCTTCAATCTCTACACCTCCATCAGGAGAATACATAATAATATTCTTTCCGGTTTCCCTGTTCAGAAGCACACTCATGTAAAATTCTTTTCTTTCCGACTCTCCCGGATAATAAACATCCTGGGCGACAAGAATTTTACGAACCTTTTTCCCCTGGGGTCCGGTTTGATGAGTAACCAGTTGCATACCTATCATTCCATCAGCGATAGTTTTTACATCATCAAGACTTTTGGCAAGCTTAACCCCTCCTCCTTTTCCACGTCCACCAGCATGAATCTGAGCCTTTAATACCCACCAACCGGTGCTGGTCTGCTGTTGAAGTTTTTTTGCGGCATCTACCGCTTCTTTGCCGGAGGAAGCCATAATCCCTTCCTGAATGGTAACTCCATATTGCTTTAAAATGTTTTTGGCCTGAAACTCATGAATATTCATATAGTTAAATTTTTAAGGGATTATAAATCAACTCTTTCAAGATATGTTTTAAAACATCCTTCATTCATAAAATTATTCTTTACGATGTCCAACAATCAACAAAATACAAGTGACATCGTCAATTTTAAATAATAAACAGTTCAATATTGAAATTCGCTGAACTTAATATCTCTGCTCCAATTCGCCTGCGATTGCTTGCATTTCTTGTTATTTATACATTTCATAACGAAATCCACATAAAGAAGGCTAAACTTCTCACAAAACCATTTATCCAATTTGCTGACTCAGAACTTTGAGTAATTTTGCTTTAATCAAAAAATTCAAAACAATCATGCGCAAATTAAAACTTACTGAACTGGACCGGATATCGGTCACAGAATTCAAAAAAGCTCATAAATCCCCCGTTGTTGTAATACTCGACAATGTGCGAAGTCTTCACAATGTCGGAAGCATATTCCGGACATCAGACGCTTTTCGTCTGCAAGCGGTTTATCTTTGTGGCATCACTTCCACACCTCCTCACAAGGAAATCCATAAAACAGCATTGGGCGCAGAAGAGTCAGTTGAATGGCGATACTTTGATAAAACAACTGAAGCGGCAGAAAAGTTGAAACAAAATGGATATTTACTGATAGGAGTCGAACAAGTAGATGATAGCATCAAACTGGACCGATTTGAAACAGATAAGAATACTAAATATGCAGTCATTTTTGGAAATGAAGTAAGAGGTGTCGATCAGAATGTCATCAACCAGTGTGACATATGCCTCGAAATTCCTCAGTTCGGCACCAAACATTCAATGAATGTATCAGTATCTGCAGGTATTGTTTTATGGGAAATCTCTAAAAAATGGCTATTGGCTCCATAATATTTACCGGAAGACCATTAAATATAATGCAGCCGCATGAATAAAACCGGTTAAAGAATATGACATTACAACCCCATCCTTTTGAAAAATAGGAAGAATTCAAATAAAATAAAAAAGGCAACGCTATAGCGTTGCCTTTTTTATTTTTATTTGTTTGAGAAGATTCCTATTATTGAACAATCTCGTTAAATGTAGCATCTTCAAAATAACGTGCAAATTCCATATCAGTAGCAGCTACTTCAGCAAGGCTGCTATCAAGACTAATCGCCTGACGAAGAGATTCAAACAACATATCTGTATCATTTGTACGTGCTCCGATAATGGCTTTAAGATAATACTTGATACCAACTTCTCTATCATTGGCATTCAAAGTAGCAAGTGCAGCGTCATAATTTCCGTTAAGAATTTTTGCCAATGCAGCATTACAACTGTTGCTGTTTCCAAAATAACGAACAGCCTCATCATAATTGCCGTTGTAAATAGCCAAAACTCCCAGGTTATTATCCAAAGCAGCACCGGCACCGGCAGCTGAATCAAAATACTCCTGAGCTTCTTCAGGCTTATCTTCATAAAGAGCAATTACCCCAAGATTGTTTAGAACCTCAGGCTGATTGGCCTGCATGTTATTTGCCTTTTCAAAAGCACCTTTTGCATCCTCTATTTTTTCCTGCTTATACAGAACAACACCAATATTATTCTGAGCTCTCCAACTGTCACTATACTCATCAAGAGAAGTCTCATAAATATCGAGTTTCTCATCAAGATCATCAGTAAGCGTGGCAGCATAAAGAATTTCTTCAACTGACAGCTCTGAAGGCTCATTCATAGCCAGCTCTGAAATTTCCTCGTCAGATTTTCCAATTACCTCAACATTAACATTAAGCTTGGAACGACGAAGTTCAGGAAGAATTTTGTCAGCAAGAACCTCAAAGGTTGCAGCCATATTCTTAATTTCCTGCTCGCGTACTTCAGGATCACTGTACGTGGAGAGAACACGTAAGATCAAATCTTTGTTTTCAATATCACTCTTTTGAACGAGTTCTTTGAATCCTTCCCAGTCTTCAGGAGTATTGCGCAATTCATAAAAATCGTCATCGTCGGCTTTTTCAACTTCTTGATCTTTAAGTTCGCCTGACAAATAATTTTTGGCCGACTGCTCACGCGCTTTAGCTAATCTGGTATTCAAATCAATCGGTCCGTCAGGTGATGCATACGCGGAAATATTAACATCTTTGAACTCCTTATTTTCAGCTTCTTTAGATGCAGAAATAAAATCTTCCAAAGTTTTAATATCTTCTTTCGTCAACTCTGACCTGCGAACATTAGAGCGCTCGATCACATAGTGAATATCTGCTTCACCTGTTTCCGTAATCACACGCTTGAAGTTATCTTCTCCAAGAGCTGCCATTGCGCCTTTTTTACCCAAAAGATTTGATGTTGCGATCACACCTTCAGCAATCTTAACAGGCTCAAAATTGATTGAATTATCACCCCGTGTTGCTGTTATACGAACCACAAGATCAGAAACACGCATGTTCTCATTGTAATCAACAGTTCCCTCATAAGAAAACTGGCCACCATTGGAATATGAAATCACTTTAGCGTTTCCATCTACGTTTTCGCCTTGTAAACGGAAGGGAGGGTAAGCGGTTTCACCGCCATCATAAACCAATACAGGAGTAGCCTCCAGTTCAGTTTTTTTATCAAAATAACCACCTGGTATTTGCATGCTGACTTCTACAGGTACCTGTCCTCCATGAGTTTCCAATACTTCAGGAGTCACCGTGTAATTTACATCAGCTGCGTTGTCTTTCATTTTATCCAGGCCAGAGCAACTTGCAAGTAATCCTGCAAGAGCTACAGTAGCAAAAAGATTAATCTTTGTTCTTTTCATAATGTTAACCGAATTATTTGTTCTTGAATAAATCCTATCTTCTATACAAATTTAAAAATGTTTTTAAAATCTAAAATACTTTCATTGCAAATATAGACAATCGTTCAATTTTTTCAACAAAAAATATTCATTTAAATCATGTAATTTTTTCTGCTCAAACGTTCCCCTATAAAGGTTTCAAACTAATTGCACTCAAGTATATATGATTATCAAAAAAATCGTTTTATTTATTAATTTAAAAAATAATGTCAAAAAATTATTTAACCGACTCAATTAACCGCTCTTCAGATTGATTATAAGCCAAAATATACTTTGACAAGGTATGATAATCCTTTCAATTTACACAATATATACAATAATAAGTTTTTTAAATGACAATGTAAATAATTTTGACGGTTTTTTTAATAAAAAAAATTATTTATACGGTTCAATCCCAATATTATAAAAGGTAAAAGAAAGCATATCAGCCACCTCTTCGATCTGCTTGGAAACAGGCTTTCCGGCGCCATGCCCTGCTTTGGTTTCAATGCGAATTAGAACCGGATTTTCCCCTTTGTATTTTTCCTGTAGAGTGGCGATGTATTTAAATGAATGGGCAGGAACCACCCTATCGTCATGATCGGCAGTAAAAACAAGGGTTGCAGGATAATCCACGCCCGATTTGATATTATGAACAGGCGAGTACCCATAAAGATACTGAAACATCTCCTCACTGTCGTCACTGCGTCCATAATCGCCGGCCCAGGCCCAGCCGATGGTGAATTGGTGATAACGTAGCATATCCATAACACCCACCGCTGGTAACGAAACTTCAAAAAGATCGGGTCGTTGATTTACAACTGCTCCCAAAAGCAGGCCTCCGTTGGAGCCACCTCTGATGGCAATTTTATCCGAATTGGTATAGCCCATTTCAATAACTTTCTCTGCCGCCAGAATAAAATCATCGAATACACGCTGCTTATTCATTTTTGTTCCGGCCGCATGCCAGGATTCACCATATTCTCCACCGCCACGAATGTGTGCATTCACATAAATACCCCCATTCTCAAGCCAGGGAATCAGCCTGACATCAAATCCCGGTTCATAAACAACATTAAATCCACCATAGCCATAAAGCATCAGAGGATTATTGCCATCCATTTCGATGTCTTTTTTATGTACAATATGCAAAGGAATCTGCGCCCCGTCTTCGGCTTCAATAAAAATCAGTTTTGTAATATAATTGTCGCCTTCAAAATCAACCTTTGTTTCAAAAATCAAATCTGCTTCCCGATTTTCCAGGTCATAATTAAAAATCTTATTCGGAACACTGTAAGAATCATATGAATAAATTACTTCATCATTCTGACTGATGGCTCGCACTGCATCCACCGAGCCTGAACCGGGCAGATCAATATCATATTGCTTTTGACCTTCCAGATTATAGACTTCCAGATGAGATTCGGCATCAACCAGATACAATGCAACAGCATAGGATTCCGACAACGAAATATTCTTCAAAACGCTTGATTGCTCGCCAATCACTTCTTTCCAGCTATCGATATGCGGATTTTGAGGATCAATAGACATAACCCTGTAGCGAGGTGCTCCAAAATCGGTCAACACCCAGTATTTACCATCTACTGTTCCCACATACCGCGTATTATTTTCAAACGAATCGTCGGCAGTTACCCACTCGCTGTCTCCCAATTTCCTGAATAGTAAAGAATTATTGCTAGTTGACTGTCCGCCATACAGAATGATGCGTTCTTCATCATCATCCACCTCTGCAGAAAAATTCCGCTGGGCATTAACAGCATCCTTATAAATAAGCTCGTCATCTTCCTGATTATCTCCCAACTTATGGAAAAAAACCTGCTGAAACTCGTTCACATTCGTTAACTCGCTTCCACCGGAAGGGGCGTCGTAACGACTATAAAAAAATCCCTGTTCCCCAAGCCACGAGATATCTGAAAACTTAACCCATTCCAAATGGTCTTTCATATCTTCTCCGGTGGCAACTTCTTTGACAAACAATTCGCGCCAATCGGATCCTCCGCGCGAAATTGCATAAGCCATGTATTTCCCTCCTTCAGAAAAACCATACTCTGCCAGAGCCACCGTTCCGTCTTCCGACAACTTATTGGGATCAAGTAATACCCGCTCTGATCCATTGCGTCCTTCCTTCACATAAACAACAGACTGGTCCTGCAACCCGTCATTTCTGGAAAAAAACCAGTAATCACCTTTGCGAACAGGAACACTTTCTCTCTTGTAATTCCATACTCCGGTGAGGCGCTGTACAATTTTTTCTCTGAACGGAATTTTATCCAGATATGAATTGGTTACCGCAACCTGGGCTTCCACCCATTCCCCGGTCTCTTCCGATTGATCGTCTTCGAGCCACCTGTAAGGATCGGATATTTCCGTTCCAAAATATACATCTGTGGTATCCACTTTTTTTGTTTCGGGATAATCGGGTTTGCCCGGTCCCTTATTACATGCAACAAATGTTGTCATAACAAACAGAAGAACTAATAAAATTCGATGCTTCATATTTTATTTTATAATAATAATTAAGTAAGTAATAGTGGTAAACCCACACCGACATTAATAAAGCCGGTTTTGTTTTTTTATTTTACGCTCCTTATTTTTCCCGGCAATCCATCCAACCAGCATTCCAATAAATGCTCCGGTAAGAAGTACTCCACCTATAACAACACCTGCAACTACCAATATGGTGAAAAGCGCACCAAGCAACCCAACCAAAATTCCAATTAAAACGAAACGCGATAACCATAATCCTTTGGGAAAAACATGGTGATCGGAACGCAAATGCCGGACGCTTTCCTCCAATTCGCCCTGAAACCGGGACATTTCCGGAGCATCGGTTTTCATCCATCGTCCCAACTCAAAACTCATACTGTCAAGTTCTTCAAAATGCCTGGAACAAACTTCACATTCTTCTTTATGAGTTTCAAGATGATGCATAAGCCGGGGAAAAGCTTCCAGACTATAAAACCGGATGCTTTCGCGGGGAGCACCTTTGAGGCGGCCGCTTAATATTTCATACCACTGTTGAATTGTTCTGTAACGGGTCATAATTACATTTTGGATCGTTTAGTTTATCGATATTAGATCGTTAGTTCCGACCATCAGGAATTAGAAGCGATAGTCAATAAATGATCAGATTCTAAAAAATCAGTAACGTACGTCCCAATCGGGACAGGCCTCTGATTGGCCTGTTTTCTTCAGCAAGATATAAAAATAAAACAGATCATTCAAAAAGACAGTTCAAATAAAATCTTACAAAAACTCAAAATCCCCAATGGTTTCATCTTTACCATCGGGGATCTGATATTATTCTTAAGTCATTAAAAGAAAATATAAAGACATAATATTACTGTCAATATCTATTTTCTCTCGGGACGGGGAAGCAACACCTTACGAGAAAGTTTGAGTTTCCCTGATCGTTGGTCCACTTCAATCAACTTAACTTCAACCTCTTCTCCTTCTTTAAGGACATCTTCGACTTTTTCGAGACGATGCCATTCAATTTCAGAGATATGAAGCAGTCCGTCTTTACCCGGAAGAATTTCAATAAAGGCACCAAAAGGAACGATCGATTTCACTTTTCCGGTGTAAATAGTTCCTACTTCAGGAACCGCAACTATGGCTTTAATTCTGGCAAGAGCTTTATCAATGGCTTCTTTACTGCTTGCAGCAATATCGACAATACCATTGTTTTCATCCTCGTTGATTACCAGAGTTGCCCCTGTTTCAGCCTGAATTTCCTGAATGATTTTTCCGCCTGGCCCGATCACTGCACCAATCATTTCCTTAGGAATCCTGATGGTAATGATACGTGGTGCATGGGGTTTATAATCTTCACGCGGTTCACTGATGACTTCGGCAATTTTTTCCAGAATATGCAGACGTCCTACCCGAGCCTGTGCAAGTGCTTTTTCCAACACTTCATACGAGAGACCTTCTACTTTGATGTCCATCTGTGTGGCAGTAATTCCGTCTTTGGTACCAGTGACTTTAAAGTCCATATCTCCCAAGTGATCTTCGTCACCCAGAATATCTGAAAGCACCACATATTTATCACTGTCTTTGTCACTGATCAACCCCATTGCAATACCGGAAACAGGTTTCTTGAACGGAATACCCGCATCCATAAGTGCCATTGTTCCGGCACAAACAGTAGCCATTGAAGATGAGCCATTAGATTCCAGAATATCAGAAACAACACGGATAACATAAGGTGTTTCATCCGGGAGCATACGCTTTAAAGCACGATGGGCGAGATTCCCATGACCAACTTCACGTCGACCTACACCCCGGTAAGGTTTGGCATCACCGGTAGAAAAAGGCGGGAAATTATAGTGCAACAAGAATCTGTCATATCCTCTGAACAAGACGTCATCCACGAGTTTCTCATCCATTTTGGAACCAAGGGTAACAGTAGTCATGGATTGTGTTTCTCCCCGTGTAAAAATAGCTGAACCATGTGGTCCAGGAATACAATCCACTTCACCCCAGATGGGCCGAATTTCATCCATGGCCCGGCCATCAAGACGAACATTCTCGTCAAGCATCACCCGGCGAACGGCACCCTTTTCCACATCGTGGTAATATTTTTTGATCAGACCAGTGGGAATTTCATCCTCTTCGGCATTGTAATTATTCTCAATAAACTGATCAACAATTGCAGAAAATCCGTCCAGACGCTCATGCTTATTTGGATTGCCGGCACGGGCAACTTCACATGCTTTTTCAAAAGTAGCATCCCAAACTTTTTTCCGCAAATCCTCGTCATTGCTTTCATGCGAATATTCACGCTTGGTAACTTTGACCATTTCAGCCAATTCAATCTGGGCAACACATTGTACCTTAATGGCTTCGTGGGCAAATTTCATGGCATCCAGAAGCTCTGCTTCAGAAACCTCAGACATTTCACCTTCCACCATCATAATATTATCCATTGAAGCAGCCACCATGATTTCAAGGTCGGCCTCCTTCAGTTCAGAGGCAGAAGGATTAACTTTCAATTGTCCATTGATGCGTGCTACTCTTACTTCAGAAATTGGTCCTGCGAAGGGTATGTCAGAAACACACAATGCAGCAGATGCAGCCAGTCCGGCCAATGAATCAGGAACACTTTCACTGTCAGCTGAAATAAGGCTTACATTTACGAAAGTATCTGCGTGATAATCTTCGGGGAAAAGGGGCCTCAAAGCCCTGTCAACCAAGCGAGATACAAGTATTTCGAAATCAGACGGACGGCCCTCTCTCTTGAGAAATCCTCCGGGGAAACGCCCAATCGCAGAATACTTTTCCTTGTAGTCCACAGAGAGAGGCATGAAATCGACATCGGGTTTTGCTTCTTTAGCAGAAACCACTGTTGCGAGCAAATAGGTATTGCCCATACGAACAACTACCGATCCGTCGGCCTGTTTGGCTAACTTTCCAGTTTCAATTACAATTGACCTTCCGTCTCCGAGGTCAATACTTTTTTCAATCGGCTTAATCATAAATAAATCTCTATTTTTCTTATATTCTCTTAGTCAACCCCAAAGATAGATAATATCTGCAATTCGGGTGTCACAATAATCGCTTTTTTTTCAAAAACCATCACTTCCCCACCTCAATATGTCATCCGGGCCATAAAAACAAAAGGCAATTCCCGGGGAGAATTGCCTTTCCATTAATATCATTATTTGACTTACTTACGAATACCCAGATCTTTGATAAGACTACGATATTTTTCAATATCCTTGGCTTTTAAATAGTCGAGTAAACTGCGACGTTTACCTACCATTTTCTTCAAAGAATATTCAGTACTGAAGTCTTTCTTATTAACCTTCAGGTGTTCAGTCAAATATGCGATACGGTTGGTAAATAATGCTATCTGGCTTTCAGATGAACCAGTGTCAGTATTCGACTTCCCGTATTTCGCAAAAATCTCTTGTGTTTCTTCTTTTGTCAGATGCATAAGACCTTAATAAATATATGGTTTCACAATTCAGGTTGCAAAGGTAAATAATAATTTAGCATTTCGCAAACCCTTCACCGGGCAAAAATCCGGTTTTATGCCTGAGACAAAGATTCTAATACCCACGTTCATTCGAAAGTTGTTCCATCTCTTCTTCAAATATTTCCTGAAATTTCTGCTTATCATAGTCAACTTGCAACTTTTCATCATTGGAAATACGGCGATCTATACCATTTAGAACATCATCGCGATGGACTTCAATGGCTATAAAACCATGATATTTTCCATTATCCATGACACTTGCCTTTTCGCAAGCAACTACAATATTGCTAATGGTTTCATCAGCAACTTCACGGGTCATATTTTCAAATTTCTGCTCAAATTCTGAAGCATCACCAAATTCACGCTCATTCACATAGCGATCTGTAACCGACTTGGTATTCGAATTGATAAGCGTTACCAAGCGTTGCTTGGCAAGAAGCAGAGCTTTTTCTTTGGACAGGCTCAGGTCTGCACTGGTGGACATGGCGCTGGCCCTGAAAAAATTCTTATCGGAACGACCCTTACTTTCACAGGGTAATTCTTCAATAATATCTCCAATTTCACTTTTGGCAGATACTTTCTGTTTTGATTTACAACTCGAAATGCCGGCGATCATCACCACAGAAATGGCAGCAATAAGTAAATAATTTAACTTCATAACTTTGATTTTTTGAAACATTGATATTTATTATTTTTTAACACAAAAAAACATATCAAAAAACGAACCATTTTTTTCATTCCTGAAAATTATGAGACACAATTCTATGTCCAATATGGCAGGAAAGGCATTTCCGGTGATCACAATAAGTCCTTTTCAGAAACACCAGTCCCTGACTGTCGGCAGCAGAAACTGCATTCACATTAATCTGCGGTCGTGCCCATCCGCTGACAATATTATTTTTTTCCACAGGCAACCCGGAAAGCCATTCGAGGGCTTTATTTTGAAGTTCCGGCTGTCCGCGCAACTTTCCATATGCGAAAATGAGTGGAATGACGGTATTGATAATGATCAGATCAACAGCTTGTTTTCCCAGTTTTTTCGATTTTGACTCTCCGCTCCCTGTAACGCAAGGCCGGTAATGTGTGTTCCAGTATGGTAATGGCTGTATCTTCAGTAATTCACGCACCCTGTTCAGATTTTCACAATGCAGCAAAGCATCAAATAATTTATTGTTTTTGGCAATAAGTGCTGCAAGCTGTACCAGCCGAACAGTAGGAAAATTCACCGGACGCAGGCGTAGAAACTTCCACAAATGCACCGGTAATGGCTCAAGACTGTATTTTTGTTTTAATATGACATACTCCCTGTTTAACAAAGCCATATAATCATCGTCATATATCAGTCCATCAAGAAAACCAGCCTGTCCCAGGAATAATGCTTCCAACCTTTCGGCATCTGTAGCGTTACGGCCTACAATTTTCCAGGGGGTTTGTCGCGCAAGTCTTTCAAATGGCTCCCCATTTAATCCAAAACCGAAGTTACGAGCCAAAACAATATAAAAAACCTCCTGCCAGTCATTACGGTAAGAAGCCAGTAATGTTTCGATGCTGCTTACTTTTCTCTCTAACTTTTCAACAAGCATGCGCTCAATCCAGTTTCTGATCAGAAAACCAGGTACACGGTTGATCTGACCCTCACATGCAATCCATCCTTTATGTCTGCTCAGAGAATAATACTTTTGTTGAATCTGTTGAGACACGTCCATTTTCCATGCAGGAATGAGACGACCGGTTGTAGAATAAACTCTTTCATCATCGTCAAAAACAACATGGAGAATCACATTGTCATAGAGGCGATCGGTATGATGATTGTGCCTTTTCCAGTCAGATGCTTTGATGTGAATTTCGACATTACCGGCCCACAAAATACCATCCAACTTGATTTTGGCATTAAAAAAGTCAGGACCTGCGTCGGAATTAAGCAAACCCGGATCGACCACCTCCATCAATTTATTGTTGGAAGTGAAAAACATTCCCGGTTTATAAAGCTTGTGTTGCCAAAGGAAATGCAAAAAATTTTCGCTCATGATACAGATTATTTTCCTGTAACCCCAGAGCTGTGTTTATCATACATAAGGGTTACAATAAATAAAAATTTACTGCACTCCCAGCCATTGTGTAATGATGCAACTTACAAAAAAATTCTTAAACCAACTGCATTCCCATCAGAATATCAGATCAATCCGGCTTCTGCCAGCAAACCCGACATTTCCTGTTGAACATCCATTGCAGCAACGCGAGCTTTTGTCATAAAATCCTGATCGTGTCCGGCGAAAATAATTCCCCGTGAGGAGTTAACCAATAATCCGCATTTATCGTTCATGCTGTTCCGGGCCACCTCAGCCAGGCTTCCGCCCTGTGCTCCGACCCCCGGTACCAGAAGAAAATGATCCGGAGCCATCTTCCGAATGTCTTTCAACATGTCAGCACGGGTTGCACCAACCACATACATCATATTTTCAGTGTCCCCCCATTTTTGAGAAGTTTTTATCACTTTCTCAAAGAGTCTTTCCTTTCCGTCATTCATATACTGAAAATCATTGGCCCCTTCGTTTGAAGTAAGTGCCAACAAAATAACCCACCGGCCCACATAAGTCAGAAAAGGTTTTACAGAATCTTCCCCCATGTATGGTGCAACAGTGACAGCATCGAAATCCATAGCATCAAAAAAGGTGCGTGCATACATATAGGATGTATTTCCAATATCGCCTCGCTTGGCATCAGCAATCAAAAACACATCGGGATAATTATAACGAATATAGTTAACCGTCTTTTCAAGCGTATTCCAACCACTCACACCCATGCTTTCATAAAAGGCCAGGTTGGGCTTATATGCAACAGCCAAATCATGCGTTGCATCAATAATTTCTTTATTAAAAGCAAAAACCGGATCGGTGGTATCCAAAAGGTGTCGCGGTATTTTATTGATATCACTGTCGAGTCCTACACAAAGAAAACTTTTCTTCTTTTTAATTTGCTCAAAAATTTCCTGACTGGTCATGGTTGTTATTTTTTGATTGGAAAGAGACGCAAAATATTGCGTCTTTACATTAAAGTTCGCTGGCCTTTAGCCGTTCTGCATTTTCCTCTATCTGAAGTTTATCGATAATGCTGCTGATATCTCCTTCCAGAACAGATGGAAGGTTGTGAATAGTATAGTTGATGCGATGATCGGTTACCCGTCCCTGGGGATAATTGTAAGTGCGGATTTTAGCCGACCTGTCGCCGGTTGACACCATGGTTTTCCGTTTCGATGTGATTTCATCCAAAAACTTCTGGTACTCCAGGTTATAAATGCGGGTACGTAATTCTGTCATGGCTTTATCCAGGTTTTTGATCTGTGATTTCTGATCCTGACAGGTCACCACTATTCCTGTGGGAATATGAGTAAGACGGATGGCTGAATACGTAGTGTTTACTGATTGCCCTCCGGGGCCTGATGAACAGTAGGTGTCTTTTCGGATATCCTCTTGTCTCAGGTCAATGTCAAACTCTTCAGCCTCAGGCAAAACTGCCACCGATGCGGCAGAAGTATGAACACGTCCCTGTGTCTCTGTCTGTGGCACACGCTGAACCCGATGTACTCCCGACTCATATTTCAGGATTCCGTAAACATCTTTTCCGGTCACCTTCATAACAATTTCCTTGTAGCCACCTGCGGTTCCTTCAGAGAGATGAGTCACTTCGGTCTTCCATCCTTTACTTTCACAAAATTTGAGGTACATGCGAAATAAATCACCGGCAAAAATACTGGCCTCGTCACCACCTGCACCAGCCCTGATCTCCATCACCGCATTTTTCGAGTCTTCGGGATCACCGGGCAAAAGCAGCATTTTTATCTCTTCTTCCAGTTTAGGTTTAGCTTCTTCGAGTTCTTCAAGCTCATCACGGGCCATAGCACGCATTTCGTCATCGTCCTCCTCTTTCATCATCTTTCGCGACGATTCTATGTTTTCTATCAGATTCTTATATCTGTTACCGACTTCCACAATATCTTCCAGTTCGCGATATTCTTTATTAAGCTTCACGAAACGTTTCTGATCACTTATAATACCGGGATCAGTCAACATCTGTCCTATTTCTTCGAATCTTAATCGCAGTGATTCGAGTTTTTCCAGTAATGAATTATCTTGTGTCATATATAGTCTTGTTACATTTTTAAACCTGGCACTTTACTGCCCGGCTAAACTATCACTAATGCCTGACATCAGTGAATTTATTATTAGGCCAAACTGAACGATTCTGCATCCCGATTTTTATCGGGAATTTAGAAAAAGTAGGGCTTTCACAAAAAAGATTGTAAAGTCCCGAAGTTTGGGGACTAAAACCCGTATTGCTCAACTTAGATAAAATATAAAAAGACCTGAATACAGATGGCCGGTGTAAACAAAAGCTACGGCTGATTCTGCAACAGGCCAAAATACGGGAGCGCACCTAATAATGAAAGGTTCCTTTTTCTCCTTTAATGGTAAGTTTGTTTCCTTCGGGCGAGGACTTACAATGCCCTACTACTTTTGCTTCTACTCCTAATGATTCGGCTATCTCAATTATTGATTGAGCCCATTCGGGTTTCACATAAAATTCAAACCGGTGTCCCATATTGAAAACTTTATACATTTCCTGCCATGGAGTTTGTGATGTTTCCTGAATAATCCGAAACAACTCAGGAACAGGAAACATATTGTCTTTGATCACATGCATATTATCCACAAAATTCATCACCTTGGTCTGGGCGCCCCCTGAGCAATGAACCATTCCATGAATATGCTGCCGCAATTGCTCCAAAACCTTTTTCACTACAGGAGCATAAGTGCGCGTGGGTGACAATACCATTTTCCCGGCATCAATCCCAAGTGAATCAATGGTATCAGTCAATTTATATTTGCCCTGATAAACCAGATCTTCGGGTATTTCAGGATCGTAACTTTCCGGGTATTTTTCAGCAAGATAATGAGCAAATACATCGTGACGCGCAGATGTCAATCCATTGCTGCCCATGCCGGCATTAATAAAATCTTCATAATTGGCCTGTCCGGCGGAAGACAATCCGACGATAACATCTCCATCCTGAATAAGATGGTTTGAAATGATATCGCTTCGCTTCATCCTTGCTGTAACAGTGGAATCCACAATGATCGTACGCACCAGATCTCCCACATCAGCTGTTTCGCCACCAGTGCTGTAAACCGAAATATTCTGATCCCGCAAACCAGCCAGCAGCTCTTCTGTCCCATTAATAATGGCGGATATCACTTCACCCGGAATGTGATTCTTATTTCTTCCAATGGTAGAAGATATCAATATATTATCGGTAGCTCCAACGCAAAGCAAATCATCCAGATTCATAACCAGTGCATCCTGTGCAATGCCTTTCCATACAGATAAGTCACCGGTTTCACGCCAATAGAGATAAGCCAGTGATGATTTCGTCCCTGCACCATCGGCATGCATAATATTACACCATTCTGGATCACCGCTAAGATAATCGGGCACAATTTTGCAAAAAGCTTTGGGGAAAATTCCTTTGTCCACATTCTCGATGGCCTTATGTACATCCTCTTTAGATGCCGAAACGCCCCGCTGATTATATCTCATGTCTTTTTGCACTTAAAGTGTTTTTTGAGTGAAACAAAATATATTGCAAAAATACACAAACTTTTGAGGGGATAAAAAGGAAACTGAAAATCATTCTGAATCAAGTTCTTTTAAAACAACACTACGCGCAAATTCTTCACTTTCCTCCATATCATGAGTAGAGAGGTTAGCCTTACCGTTAATATACCCTGAGGCCGAAACCATTACAATATAATCGGCTTCCGGCTCCAATACAAAATAAAACTCCCCTTTTTCAAGGGTCTGAATACTCATATTAACTCCATTGTTCCCTACAATCCTGACTGTAGCTCCTTCAATGGCCTTTCCCGATGAGTTGGTCACTTTCCCTTTCAACACAGCTTGGATTAACGGCAATTCGAATTCATAGATGTCATCGACACCACGATAACTGCTGCGAGAAGATGTAAAAAACCCAATATCCCGATCGCCCCTGAAAGCGATTCCAAAATCATGAGCCGGAGAATTGACCGGCAGCCCCATGTTTTTGATCTCCCAATCCTGCTTTTCCTCGTCAAATATGGCTTCAAAAATATCCAATCCCCCATAACCAACAAGTCCGTCGGAGGAGAAATAGAGTCGTCCGTCGCTTCGCATGTACGGAAACATTTCATCGGCAGATGTATTGATCGTTACTCCCATATTTTGAGGTTCAACCCACTCATCTCCCGCAGTCCGCCTTGCTTTCCAGATATCTTTACCCCCAAATCCACCAGGCATGTCTGACACAAAAAACAAAGTTTGTCCGTCGGGTGAAACAGCCGGATGAGCAAATATAAGGCTATCGGCACCCAGTGGAATTTTATCAGCTTCACCCCAGCGCCCGCCGGCACGCTTTCTTGTCATAATTGAAGCCCCCGATGGACCTTCATCGGGAAATGTACACCGGGTAAAGTACATTTCTTTCCCATCAGATGAGAATGAAGGCGTTCCATCATCCTGTCCCACTTCCCTGTCACCAACAAACGAAACCGGATCTTCCCATCCACCACGCCCATCTTGCAAAGAACTATAAATTACAGAACTTCCCTGTCCTGTAATTGAATTAATTGATCGCTTTTTATCGCCGCCCCGCATAGAAGAAAAATAAACAGTGGTATAATCATCTCCGGCAAAAGCAGGTGAATAATCACTCTCGCGAGAACGTAAATCTTTTAACATCTCTACTTCATAGCGGGTTTCTTTAGGGTCATTGAGAGCCATTTTGCAGGATCGGATTCCATTAAGAGCAGCGGAGTTGCCTACATCATGCTTAAGATATTCCTCATAAGATATGATTGCTTCTTCATATTCTTCCCGCATCCGTAACGATTGACCCAAATAAAAATGGGCAACAGGATCAGAGAAACCATATCGTATGGCTCTTTGAAAATAAGAATAGGCTCTGGACCCCTGTCCTATATTATAATATGAAAGCCCCAGATAAAAAGATGCCTGCCCCCGATAATAGCGGTTCTCAAAATCCATTTTACGGAACTTATCCACAGCCTGGTGATATTCCCCAATCTCATATAATTTTACGCCTGAAGCCAATTTTGCTTCAGCGCCACAACCGGCGAACATGACCCCAAAAACAATGGTCAGAACACTAAAAATCAAAATTTCAGATAATATGCGGGACATAAACAATATTCACATGATTAACCTTAACATATCGGTCAAAATTACAATTATTAACCTTAACAAGTAACGAAAAAATCAGTTAAATATTTTCCGCTTATTATGCAAAAAAGAATGCCTGCCGAATAAACGACAGGCATCCCGAGTCAAAACCTCTCCCGTTCGTTAACGGGCAAACAAAAGCTCCCTGTACTTAGGCAGGGGCCATATAGCGTTATCAACCGACAACTCCAACTTGTCAATGTGATAACGAATTTCTTCCAGGTAAGGACGAACCTCAAGATCATACATTTCGGCCATCTTTTCAATACGTTCCTCTTTATTAGCCACTTTACGTGCCTCAACCATATCATGAGTCTTGTTCTTAATGCTCTTTATATGATTTGATATACTCTTGATCATCTCAATACGATCGGATGCCAATTCCTGATAATCAGCTTCATCACCAAAAACATCTTTCAAGCCCTGAACATTCTGAATAAGAGTGTTCATATATTGTACGGCTGTAGGAACAATGTGATTCAAAGCGAGATCTCCCAACACGCGTGCTTCAATCTGGATTTTTTTGGTGAACTTTTCCAGTTCAACTTCAGTACGGGCTTCAAGCTCAATCTCACTAAATATACCATTTTCAGAGAACAATTTTTTTGCCTTTTCACTCAGATAAGCTTTCATGGCTTCAGGCACACTGGACATATTGATTAATCCACGGCCGGCAGCTTCGCTTATCCACTCCGCAGAATAACCATCTCCATCGAAACGGATATCCTTTGATTCGGTAATATACCCTTTAATAATCTGAAGTATGGCTTCGTCTTTTTTGATCCCTTTTTCTATTAATACATCCACTTCGCCTTTAAAAATCTTCAATTGATTGGCAACAGCAGTATTAAGTGCAATCATCGCGGAAGCACAATTGGCTGCTGAACCCACGGCTCGGAATTCGAAACGGTTGCCCGTAAAAGCAAATGGTGATGTCCGGTTGCGATCAGTATTATCCAACAGTATTTCAGGGATTTTACCAATATCCAGCTTAAGTGCTGTTTTTTCATCCGGAGTCATTTTTTTATCAGGAACCCTGCTTTCCAGTTCATTAAGCATAGCCGTAAGCTGCGTACCAAGGAACACAGAAATAATTGACGGTGGTGCCTCATTTGCTCCAAGCCGGTGTGAATTACCAGCCGACATAATACTTCCCAACAAAATTTCCTGATTATCCTTTACCGATTTCAGCACATTTACCAGAAATGTAAGGAACTGCATGTTGGATTTGGGGTTCTTTCCGGGTGATAATAAATTAACACCGGTATTGGTGCTCAACGACCAGTTGTTATGCTTTCCGGAACCATTAATTCCTTTAAACGGCTTTTCGTGGAACAGTACACGAAACTTATGTTTTCTGGCCACACGCTTCATCACATCCATCACTAATTGGTTATGATCATTCGCCAGATTGGTTTCCTCAAAAATAGGAGCAACCTCAAATTGATTTGGAGCAACCTCATTGTGACGTGTCTTCACAGGGATTCCAAGTCGGTAAGCTTCAATTTCGAACTCTTCCATAAAAGCAATAACCCTTTCAGGAATAGAGCCAAAATAATGATCATCAAGCTGTTGATCCTTAGCAGAAGAATGTCCCATAAGGGTTCTTCCTGTCAGCATCAAATCGGGACGGGCATGATAAAGAGCCTGATCCACCAAAAAGTATTCTTGTTCCCACCCCAGATTACTGGTTACTTTGGTAACATTTTTATCAAAATACTGACAAACATCAACAGCGGCTTTATCTACAGCGTGCGTTGCTTTCAGCAAAGGAAATTTATAATCAAGTGCATGCCCTGTATATGAAATAAATACAGTAGGGATACACAATGTAGTACCTACAATAAACGCGGGTGAAGATACATCCCATGCAGTATATCCACGGGCTTCGAATGTATTCCGTATTCCTCCCGAGGGAAAACTTGAAGCATCGGGCTCCTGCTGAACCAGCAAAGAACCGGAAAAGCTTTCAACCATGCTGCCAAACTCGCCAAAAGTAAGAAAGGCATCATGTTTCTCAGCAGTGCCATCTGTAAGCGGATGAAACCAGTGAGTATAATGAGTGGCTCCATTCTCCATGGCCCATGCCTTCATACCCAGTGCAATCTGATCGGCCATACGCCGATCAATGCGAGTTCCTTTTTCCATGGCTTCAATCACATGTTCAAAAGCCTCTTTTGAAAGAAATTTTTTCATTTTGGGGCGGCCAAACACCAGTTCACCAAAATAATCAGAAGTAGGAATCCTGGTTCCTTCAACTTTTTGAGTCTCCCTGTCCAGGAGCTCCTCTAATGCAGAAAATCTCAATTTTGCCATAATTTTGCTTTATTTTTACGAGTTAGCTGGGACAAATATAAAAGTTTTTCTATAACTTATTGTTTTTGGGGGAGTATTTTAATAAAAAAAGATATTTTTACCTTCTTGCCTATAAATAAACAACCCTTTATTCATGGACAATGCAAAATTTTGGACTAGAACCCTAATTTATTTAAATAAGAGCCAGACAATACATTTTTACATTAAAAAAATATTAACCTACAAAAAAAGGGTTTCCCTGAAGGAAAACCCTTTTTTTTATAAAAACACCCATATTTTTTAAACGAACATTTTAAAAACTATTATTTAGAAGAATCACTAAAATACTTATAAAACCAGGGAATGGTTTCAATTCCCTTAAAAAACTGCTCCAACGGAAAATTCTCATTGGGACTGTGTATAGCATCACTTTCAAGACCAAAACCCATGAGTACTGACTTAATTCCCAATATCTGTTCAAAAGTAGAAATGATTGGAATAGATCCACCACTCCTCACAGGAACGGGGGCTTTGCCAAATGTTTCGTGATACGCTTTTTCAGCAGCCTTGTAGGCAGGTATGTCAATAGGACAAACATAAGCCTGCCCCCCATGCAAAACAGAAACTTCAACTTTTACAGAGGAGGGGGCAACAGACTCAAAATATTCTTTGAATTGAGCAGCTATTTTCTGATGATCCTGATCCGGCACCAAACGTGCAGATAGTTTCGCATGAGCTTTTGATGGCAACACCGTTTTAGCGCCTTCACCGGTATATCCGCCCCAAATCCCGCATGCATCGAATGAAGGTCGGATTCCGGTTCTCTCGTGCGTTGAAAAGCCCTCTTCACCCTGAAGCTTTTCCACGCCGATGGATTTTTTATAATCCTCTTCATTAAATGGAGCTTTACCCATGAGCTCTCTTTCCTTCTCACTAATGTCCAGGACATCATCATAAAATCCGGGAATGGTAATTCTACCGTTTTCATTGGTAATATTGCCAATCATCTGACACAGCACATTGATTGGATTGGCCACTGCCCCACCAAACATTCCTGAATGCAAATCCCTGTTTGGTCCGGTTACATCCACCTGCCAATAGGCCAACCCTCTTAATCCGGTTGTAATAGAAGGTATGTCCGGTGCCAGCATAGTGGTATCCGAAACCAAAATAACATCTGCCTTCAAAAGTTCCTTGTGGTTTTGGCAAAAATCAGGCAGGTTGGCAGATCCAATTTCTTCTTCTCCCTCAATAAGAAATTTTACATTACACCTCAACTGATTGGTTTTAACCAAATATTCAAAGGCCTTGACATGCATAAATGCCTGTCCTTTATCATCATCAGCCCCACGCCCCCAAATTTTTCCGTCTTTTACTAAAGGTTCAAACGGTTTGGTATTCCATAGCTCCAACGGATCTACCGGCATCACGTCTGTATGTCCGTAAACCAAAACAGTGGGTGCTTTCTCATCCACTTTCTTTTCACCAAAAACCACAGGATGTCCGTTGGTTTCCATAACCCCGGCAGCATCAGCACCAGCATCCAGCAACAGTTCTTTCCATAATTCCGAAGCTTTTCGCATGTCATCTTTATGCTTTGCTTCACTGCTGATAGATGGTATGCGTATCAGTTCAAATAGTTCCTCAAGGAATCGATCCTTGTTTTCTTCGATGTATTGTTTAAGATCCTGCATAGTATTATTTTAGTATTTGAATTTCAAAAAGAATTCTATCCTGGACTATTCAAAAATTATCTATTACGATGTTCAACTACCGGCTAAATACAGGCGTCCTCAATAAAATTGACTTGAAAATAATTCATTATTCCCCTCATCAATTTTCTGCGGCTACCTGTATTTATTGGCATCTGAACATCTCATGACGAAAACTTATGAATAGGCCAGGCTATAAAATGACATTAATTCTGTTCTGGCACATTAAAAAATATAGGTTCTCTTTTAAAAACCGTTTTGTTAGCCGCAATGCTGCCAACAAAACGAAAGGGAAATCGAAGTTACGCACAATCTGCAAAAAAGGAAATGATGAATGTCAATATTGGATAACCAAAAAACTATTTTTGAACACTTCTATGTATCCAGATGTTTCAATACCATATTCAAAACCTAAAAAAAGTAATCATGAAAAGATTAATGTCACTAATAGCATTGCTGATCGCAGCAAATTTGTCAATGTCCGCTACAAGTGGAGGAGAAAAATCAACATATGAAAAGGAGAGCAAACACGACTTTCAAAAAACCGTTGAGTTAATCAAACAGGAAGCAACTAAAGCTGGCTGGTCTATCCCTGCCGAACATGACATGCAGGCAACACTAAAAAAGAAAAATAAAGAAGTTCTTCCTGCCTATATCCTGGTTTTGTGCAATGCTGATTTTGCTTTTCAGTTCTTAAAAAATGATGACACACGAAAAGCACAAAGTTTGCTTCCCTGTAGAATCGCCGTTTATGAAAAAACGGACGGAAAAACTTACCTCAGCTGGACAAACTATGAAAAAGCCGGAAAAGAAATGGGTGATTCAGCAGCATCTGTCTTTAAAAAAATATCAGCTGGCTTGGAGGATATTACACACCCCGTAGTAAAATAAAAATGATGTCATATCCAATCAGTCGGTAATCATCACACCGTTTAGATTTCAGGATATGTTTATTATGGGCCGGATAAAGAAAAAAAACCAAATTACCAGCAAATGTATTCCACAGCAATTATCAGTGAAGAGCTGCATCAGAGGGTGTTTTCATTGAAAAAAAGATTTTTCAATGAAAACACCACGTAAATGTTCCCGATTCTGGGGTTAGACCATATTATGAAACACATTGGTCACATCGTCGTCCTCTTCAAACTTAGCCAGAAGCTTTTCAATATCAGCAACCTGATCTTCATTAAGGGACCTGGTGTCCTGTGGAATGCGTTCAAATTCGGCATTCTCAATTTCAAATCCATTTTCTTCAAGATATTTTTGAAGAGGACCAAAAGCTTCAAAATCGCCATATATCATAACAAACTCATCTTCAGCGAATATTTCCTGAACACCTGAGTCTATCAGTTCAAGTTCAAGTTCTTCAAGATCAAGTTCCTCTTTCATTTTCACTTTGAAGCTGCATTTGTGCTCGAACATATAATCCACGCTCCCTGATGTTCCCAGAGATCCACCAGACTTGTTGAAGTAACTGCGTACATTGGCAACAGTGCGGGTGGGATTGTCGGTGGCAGTTTCCACCAGGACGGCAATGCCATGTGGTGCATGTCCTTCATAAATCATCTCTTTATAATCAGCCTGATCCTTCCCCAAAGCTTTCTTAATAGCCCTTTCAACATTATCTTTAGGCATATTGGCTGCCTTGGCATTTTGCATAAGTACACGCAAACGAGGATTTCCGGCAGGATCGGGACCACCGCTTTTAACGGCAATAGCGATTTCACGACCTATTTTTGTAAATGTCTTTGCCATGTTGCCCCATCTCTTGAGCTTTCTTGCTTTACGAAATTCAAATGCGCGTCCCATTATTTTTTGTATCTAATTATAATCACTGTTAACTGAAGGTATTTTGAATAAAGTTGGAGAACGATATTTAAGAAATTCACTCAAAACAAACGTGAAGCCAGATGGCGAAAGGCAAAAAACATGAAATGCCGGTCTGGATTTTTCTTCTATTCCTCTAAAACACACAAACAGATCCAAAAATTAATGAACCAGGCATAGCAGAAAACAGTTTCTAATTTGCTCCAGACTATATGTTTTGAGCTCTTTCAATTTGAATTATTATTCTTCGGATGCAGCATGCTTTTGTTTTTCGAGTTGAATTGCCACGTCCTCCATTTCTGAGTAAAAATTCTCACCATACTTTTTGATGATCGGGTCTTTCAGAAACCTGAAAACAGGCTGCCCAATTTGTTTGCCCAACTCACGTGCAGGATTACATACCGGCCAGATGTGATAATTGAGGGCCTCATAATTCTCATATTTATCCACCCGGATGGGATACAAATAACATGAAATTGGTTTTCTGAAATTAACTATCCCTTCATCATGGGCCTTTTCAATGGCACATTTACATATTCCATCGGAATTGAAATAGGTGTACACACATTCTTGTCCGTGAATAATTGGGGTCACTTTATCACCATCACTGTCAATATTCCAGGTGCCATTGTTTTCAATAATCTCAATGGCTTCAGAAGAAAGCAAGTGCTTAATTTCCGGATAGATCTTTTCCAGAATTACAGTCTCCTCTTCCTCAAGCGGAGCACCCGATTCACCCTCAACACAACAACTGCCTAAGCATTTCGGCAGATCGCACAAAAAAAGCTTTTGAAAAATGTCGAGACTGATGATCTTGTCGTCAATTTGAACCATTATTAAGTTTCTCTATTCTTTAAATGCCGGGCAAAGTTAAATAAATAAAATCATATTCCCATTTCTATAAGCATGGGATATTCATCAGCATTAACTCGCTGATGCCGGTCATAGGACAATAGCAGCCAACGATTTCAAAAAATTATTGTTGTTCGGAGAGATTTGGTTAGAAAGCAAAAATACAGATTGCTTCGTTTTAATCGCAATGACCCATTTCTTTTTTGTGGTCGAAGAAAAAAATGGAGGGGATTGATTTTTCGGCTAAGCCTAAAAATCAATCCCCTCTACAAAATAAAGATTAACCACCCAAAAGAATTAATCCAAAGCAATTAAACTATGCCCGGTCATATCATCAGGTTTTTCAACTCCCATAAGCATAAGTAAGGATGGGGCCACATCGGCGAGAATTCCCTTTTCAACTTTTCCTTTACGATCTGTAATCCAAACGAAAGGTACCGGATTCATAGAATGAGCTGTATTCGGCGAACCATCAGGATTAACAGCATTATCAGCATTTCCATGGTCAGCAATAATGATGGCCTCATAGCCATTCTTTTTAGCAGCTTCCACCACATCTTTCAAAGAGTTATCAACAGCTTTCACCGCTTTTTGAATCGCTTCATACACTCCGGTGTGTCCAACCATGTCGCAATTGGCAAAATTGAGACAAATAAAATCGTATTTATTCTTATTCAATTCGCCTACTACAGCATCTTTTACCTCGTATGCACTCATTTCGGGTTGAAGATCGTAAGTAGGTACTTTGGGAGAATTAACCAGAATACGGTCTTCACCTTCAAAAACATCTTCGCGTCCACCGGAAAAGAAGAATGTTACGTGTGCATATTTTTCAGTCTCGGCGATGCGTAATTGCTTCAGCCCTTTAGCAGCAACCACTTCTCCCATAGTGTTTTTCACATTATCCTTATCGAAAAGAATGTGCATGCCCTTAAAGCTGGTATCATAAGGAGTCAACGTGCAATAATACAAGGGAATGGTTTTCATACCATATTCCGGCATGTCTTCCTGTGTAAGCACCCTGGTAATTTCCCGGGCCCTGTCGTTGCGGAAATTAAAGAAAACAACAACATCACCTTCCTGTATCGAGCCAACTGGCTTTCCGTTTTCATCAACATTCACAATGGGTTTAATAAACTCATCGGTAATTCCACTGTCATAAGACTCCTGAATGGCTTCCAGCGGATTTCCGGTGGCCGTGCCGTTCCCTTTCACCATAAGGTCGTAAGCCTCTTTAACCCGTTCCCAACGTTTGTCCCGATCCATAGCATAGTAACGGCCGATGACGGATGCCACCTGTCCCACAGAATTTTTCAGATGATCAAGAAGTTCGCTCATGTATCCTTTACCGCTACGGGGATCGGTATCACGTCCATCCATAAAAGCGTGAACAAACACTTTTTCGAGACCGAAATCTTTTGCAACATCAGTCAGTTTGTAGAGATGCTCCTGGCTACTGTGCACTCCCCCTTTGGATACAAGCCCCAGAAAGTGCACCTGCTTATCATTTTCTTTGGCATAATTATAAGCCTTTACGAGTTCGGGGTTTTCAGCAATGCTGTTGTTTTTGATTGCCAGGTTTATTTTCACAAGATCCTGATAAACCACCCGCCCGGCACCAATATTCAAGTGGCCAACTTCAGAATTACCCATTTGCCCTTCGGGTAAACCAACATCTTCTCCTGAAGCATGAAGTTCAGAATTTGGATATTTTTTTAAAAGACTGTCGAAATAAGGCGTATCAGCGCTATATATAACATCTGACTTGTCATTTTTCCCATATCCCCAACCGTCGAGAATAATAAGTATGGTTTTTTTATTCATGGCTATTTTTATTATATAATTATTAATATCTGTTTGAAATTGAATTAATGTCCTTTCTCATCTTTAAAAACCGACCAGATAAGAAAAACAAACAATATGGAATTCAGTTTACAAGAAGTGCCAAAAGTACCTAAATTGGCATCAAAAAAAAAGAGAAGGATGTTAATGAAGTTAAATTACTCAGACACATTAATTACTTTATCAATGCAAGCTAAAAGAATCAACTAAAATTTTTATGGGGGTAGAGTGAAAACTTCCGAATAAACAATTTATCTCTCAAAAATAATGAAGAAGCAGCAAATCTTCCACTAAAAGTAAAATACACCGAAGCAATGATAACTAAGGATTTCTCTTTAACCGACATCAAATTTTCTGATGGCCTGGATGAAAAGGTCATTATGGATAAAATGCTTCGGCAGAATTGTAGTTTACCGGAGTAACTGCGCGGCATAATCATTCCACATATTTTCGTTCTGATGAAACAAGGCTATCTGTCTCGATATAAACAGGACTTTTTATCCTTCATTGACTGCCTTTCTTTTCATACGATATAAGTCCCACCAGGGAGTCCCGGGGGAAGCATGATGTTCGAAATGATACCCAAAAAACCAGCAACTCAGAAATGCCCATAAATGATTGCGTTTAAGGGTTCGCGCACGGTAGGGCATCATATCATCAACATGCGGCTGGCGATGAGGTGCATATACACCAAAATAGAACATCTGAAAGGTGGACAGAAACGCAGGTACAATCCATAACAGAATCAACCTGACTTCAGAAAACCAAATAAGCAGAATATTGAATAAAGCGGCCATCACCAATATCTGCCATATGGTGATATACCGCCACATGAAAGTAAAATACCATACAAAAAAGTTCTGTGAACGCATACAATAATCAGGATCACCAGCTGTTCCCGGCATTTTATGGTGCTTATTATGATTGCTTTTGAGCTTATTAAAAGACAAGCCGGCATACAGAAAAGCAGCAATGGTGCCAATGATGCGGTTCGTCCTGTTGAAGCCGGGGGTGATGGTACCATGCATCCCATCATGGCTGGTAATAAACAGACCGGTAAAGAGGTGGGTCTGTACAACCATGTGAAAATACATCCATGGATTAGCAGCAGACACCTGCACAAATAAAAGGCTGTAGATCAAATGTGCAAGCCATAGCAGAATAACAGACAAAGCTATTAAAATGCCTTTAAAGGATTTGCCTGAAGTCATATCTGCTGTCCTCAATGGATGATTATATTTTCAGATAAAAGATTTAAGTAAATCAGTCAGTACTTATTGATGCAAACAATCCGTGAATATTAAGTTGTTAAACCTCTGTTTATTACAACAATATAGCCGATTATTGCTATCTGTCTGTTCTCATAATGCTGCATTTATGTCATACAAGATCGCAGGCTTCTGGTGGCATCCAATGAGCATCTTTCCCTTCCCATTTCACATTACACCCAATGGGATTGGTAACAACCACAGGTGGCATTTTGCCCGATGTGAGAGCATCGAGAACTCTGTCAAGTGTATTATCGGTCATTTTACCTGTATCTCGTGGCGAATCAACCCCTCTTCCGGTATATACAAGCTCTCTGACCGTATCGAACACAAAAAAATGAGGAGTCCTGAGAGCACCGTATCTGCGAGCTACATCCTGACTTTCATCACGTAAATAAATCCACGGAAAATTCTTTTCATCCATCCGTTTCACCATATGCGGAAAATCGTCTTCTACATATATTTTGTCACTGTTGGAATTGATCGCAATAAACCGAACTCCTTTAGGCCCATATTTTTCGGCTGTTTTCCGGGTTATCTCATCAGATCCCAGAACATACGGACAATGATTGCAGGTAAAGAATACAACCAGCCAGGGTGAGTCATCAAAATCCTCAAGGGAATAATTCCTTCCATCGGTGGCCGGCAATTTAAATTCCGGGGCTTTCTGTCCTATTTCTAATGTAAAAGCCATTGGCATATTTTTAGATTTTACGTTTCTATTGTCCGGATAATTAAAATATTTGTTGGTTCATGTTGTCTTACTAATCAAATATCGTAGTTTAGCATATCTATTATCTCAAACAACCGATGAGTTAATTGTGTTTAATGGCTTTTCATTATTCTCTAGAATTAAATATTCGCGTACATGCTTCAAGACTGAGGAAATCTCATTCGATTCGGAATCCGGGAAAGCAGAAAATTTATAGACAGATATAGTGTTGTCTTTATTCACAAATTCAACCTTTCGGCCATCCACTATTATATCGGCAAGCTTATCCATCTTAATTGATTTGGGCTTTCGATGTGAATTTTTATATTTAATAACATCCGATTCCTTCTTTATAAAGTTGTGTTCAGCCCAAAAACGCCTTCCCGATAAAGCAATCAGGATATAAACAGTTCCACTTATTAGCAAAACCAAAAAGAGCAAAAATAAATTTGAAGATGGATCAATATTAAAAAGACCATAAAAACCAATAGTGAGCTCCACAACCCCGATCATTATATAAACCCTTTTCCGGAAACCGCTCAATTTTGGCCGTCCATGAAATTGAAAATGAAAATCTTTCATCATCTGATTATATATTAGCAAAACTTTATTTTAAAATTATCAAGTCAATATTCTTAACAGAATATCCAAAAAGACAATATGTACAAATCTTATAATTTTTGAACTTCTGAAATTTCTATGAATCCAAATTGAAAGATACTACTCAACTTCGTCTCTTCCATGCAAGAATATAGTTTTTAATTTGACGGTAATTGTAAATATACAAAACGGATTCCGTTAAAACAACTCATCCCCTATTGTACCGTTGGTATCAGCAAAAAAAAGATTCTGAAAATCCTTTTGTCCGAAAACGTACATCGTTTTGTTACACAACCGAACAAACTTTTGGTGAAAAACACAGCAAGGCCTCCTACAATATGCTGTAAAAGAAATAATTACTCGCGTTGGCATAACGATTGATATACTGATAGCAAGAATAACAAGCCAATAAAAAAGGAGACAACAATATGAAAACTACAGCAATTTACACACTGATCGCAGTTGCATTTGCACTGAACCTGACAACAGCCAATGCCAGTAATAATGAAATGACTAATAAAATGGAAGTAACTTTTCCGGCATCTTTGAATATAATAAAAGAAAGAACACTGGAAATATCCGACTGGATGTTGAAAGTAGATGCTTTTGAATCGAATACTGAAACCATCGAAATTGAAAACTGGATGCTCGACGTGGAAGCATTTGCTAAGCCAATAATAAAAACCGATAACAATCAACAGAGTTCAGCAATGTTTGAATATCAGGAAAATATTATTGAACTGGAACCCTGGATGTTGGACGAAACAGGTTTTATAAGCAATACGGAAACTTTTGAAGAAGGCTTTATAGAAATAGAAGAATGGATGATTTCCACCGCCTCCATTTAGCATCTTAAAAAGCATCATTTACAGCACTACACCATTTTTACAAAGATTGTGCATTTACTTGGCGACCCCATGTCATTTTGCAAACTTCGCAAATGATACTTACCAAAAAAACAGGTCATCAATAACAACCATTACTTCTCAAATAAAACAGATCGTTAGATTAGCACTATTTAATCAATGCCTTGAAATACCGCGGAAGTTCAGTTTTGAATGTCATTTCCTCTTTTGAGAAAGGATGCTTTATGGTAAGTGATGCAGCATGAAGCGTAAGGCGGTTAATACCCTTTTCTTTTTTGCCATACATTTTGTCGCCGGCTACCGGATGGCCCATATCGGCAAAATGGACGCGAATCTGGTTTTTCCGGCCGGTAAAGAGATTTATCTTAACAAGACTGAAATTTCCGGATTCCTTCTCTACTTTATATCCCGTTTTGGCAAACTTTCCGTCCGCCGGATTATCTACTGAAAAAATCCGGTGCCCTGCATTTTCGACCAGATAGGAAGTAATTTCACCCTCCTTCTTCTCTAATTTGCCATGTACTATTGCATAATATATTTTGCTGAAAGACGCCCACTCCTCCTGCAAATAGCGTTTAACCTGTTCGTTCTTTGCAAAAACCAAAACTCCTGAAGTATCCCTGTCCAGTCTATGCACAATGAAGATTCTCTTTTTGGATTGTGGATTTCCTTTTTTCACATAATCAGTCAAAAGAAAATATGCCGTGTTCTCCTTTTCGCCTTCAGTTCCCATGGTCAATAATCCATTGGCTTTATTAACCACGATGATATCCTGATCCTCATGGATAATTGAAAGTCCCTTTGGTTGATGTTTTAAAGAAGGCTTTTTAAAGGTTGGTCTGTTCTCGGACATAATCTAATAACATTGTGTAAAAAATAAGGGATATGACTCCAGCACAGGTATAACATAATTAGAAATCTGCTATAAACAAAAGCATAGCATAAATCACAAGACATATCAAGCAAGTCGTCCCCATGTGAATGGCATCAAATTTACGAAAATTTCAACCCTAAATCAAAACAAGCGAACTTTCATGCCCAGCTGCACAAAACGGAATTGAGTGGTGCCGAAATAATCCTGGTAAACAAAACCTATAGAGGGACAAAAACCGAAACGACCGACAAGCCCCGTTTCATAATCAAGAGATATACCACTCTCCTTCCTGTAACGCCCTAAATTAGTATCCTGGCTCCAGCGAAACTCTCCTTGGAGAGTGGCTCTCCTGTTAATAAAGCACCAATCGAATCCTGCCGACCGGTCGAAGTAGATTTTAGAGGGACTCAAAAAATAGCTGAATCCGATCCCATAGTCCAATTTTATATTTTTGATCGGCAATCGAAGCTTCACCACCTGCCAATCAATGGCATTCATACTTCCTGTTACGTCATGGGTGGATATAAATCTCATATCGGAAGCAAACAGCCCCCAATTTCCGCGCACAGATGAAGTAACCATTCCGGCATTTCTCTTAAAATCAAAACCTGACACCAAATCCCCTTGTAGTGAAAACGTCTCAGGATGCTTAACTCTGCGGCGTTGCATCAAATATTGCCCGTAATCGAGCCCCCTATAAATGCCATAAGCCGTTATGTAAAAAAGACCACCAACTATAAATTCCCCCAATCCATCGGCTATTTCAGGGGGAGAATAAGATGTTGACTCATATTCACGAAATTCACCGGAATAGGCAGATCTTTTTTCTGCTTTATCCTTTTCAACATTAGACCGGACATCCCGGACCTGAGCTGTACAATAAATCGACACAAAGCAACAAACACATAAAAGAATGACACGCATGGACAACAGGTTTTAAGGTTAATCCTGATAAAAAAATTTAACAGCAATTATTATACCATTCAATAGACCTATGGATTATGAGAAGTGGTGCTCGTAATTCGTTTCTTCCATTAAAAGAATGAGTGGAATTTCTTAAATATTCATATATTTGCATTTCTAAATACATGAACTGCTATGAAATTTAAACAACTTGAAATATCATCAGAAAGTAAGGGCCTAAAAGGACTGATACAATCACCCCATTTCAAAAAATCTGCAATCAGCATATTGATCGGAGCAGTTGCCGGCTTTATATATTTTTATTTCACTGAGGGCCAACACATGGATACATGGGGATTTCAGGATTTTATTAAAAACACGGCAATTGGAGGCTTCTTTGGATTCTTTGTAACAAACAGCCCTTGCGCAAGAAATAAATGCTGAAATTCAAAAAGTGGAATAAGTTCAGACCTGAGGTTGAGATGCACAACCAAAGCTTCGACTTTCAATGTTTAGCTTTTGAAAAATCGAAATGCATACCCTGCAATTAATAATGGAGAAAACAGCTTAATATTTTCTGAAACTCCGGGACTTCCACTGAGTCACACATACTCCAGCAACCACAACCAACATTCCTACCAAATCCATCATACGCGGAATATCTCCAAATGCTACCCAGGCCATCACCATGGTAACAGGCGGACCCAGATAAAACAAACTGGCCACACGCGTTGCCTGCATTCGTTGATACAAAAGCCACATAAGGGCATAAGCTCCAAAAGAAACGCCAAATATAAGCCAACCCATCGTATATATAAATACCGGCTCCCATTCCGTAATCAGTTTCTCAAAATACATTGCCGGCACAGCCAAAATCAAGGTAGTAGCCAGAGCCTGATAAAAAAGGGCTTGATCTACAGGAAGGCGCCCGATTCTCCTGGTAATTTCCATCCTCCGCTGTATCAATCCAGCCAGCGTAATGGCTATCACCGAACCCAACGGAATTAAATATCCGAAAACGGATTCCATATCATGAAAATCAATGCGGGGAAACACAGAAATTACAACACCTGCGAAGCCAATAATCAATCCCGCCCATTTTTTGAGTGATGTCGGTTCTCCAACCACACGCCCGGATAAAGCTCCGGTAGCCAGGGGCTGCAAAGCCACAACCAACGCCACAATACCCGCAGGCACCCCCCTGTTTAATGCCAGCAATACACAACTTAGCCAAACCCCATGTGCAAGAATTCCAACCATCATATTAGGTGCGGCCACTTTCCATCCAACCCACCGAAATTCCCCCTGCATCAACAGATACAACAAAACAACCGCCGTAAGGACTGAATAACGCCAAAAAAGCAGAGTAAATGGCTGTGTATAAGGCAATCCATATTCGGCTCCAATAAAACCTGAATTCCAAAGAAGCACAAATCCTGTTGCCAATATAGCAGTGTTTTTTTTCATAATGATTTGCAACACTCAAAACAATAGATCGTTAGATTTTTAGATGTTAGATATCAGAAATATTGCATCATACTGATAAACAGCTTCTTAACATTTAAATTGTTTTTAATTTAAACAATTGACCGGCAATCTGCTACAAAAGTCTAACGGACTATTGTAAAATACGAAACTCAAAATATGATTTTTCTATCTGTCTTTCGTCAGAAAATATTTTTACCTTTAATCTACATGAAAAATCATAAAATGAGAAATCGGACAAACAAAAACTGGGGAATTGAAGCACTAAAAGGGCTCATTGCTCTTATCCTTTCTCTGATAATATTTATAAACCCTTCTGATGCCCTTATAGCCATTGCCACTTATCTGGGGATACTGTCTATTATAGCCGGAATTGTGTTTATCGTTATATCGCTCTCCGGGAAAAAAGGATTCTGGCAACTTATTCTTGCGCAGGGCATTATTTTCGCCTTGATCGGGATATTGATTATCGCCTATCCAGGCGGAACAGCCAGCCTTTTAATCCTGTTCATAGCTCTGCTGATAACATTTCTGGGTATCTTACAACTGATCGCATATATGCAACTAAAGGAAGCGATTCCGGCATCCCGGCTATCACTGATCAACGCCATACTTTCCATATTAATTGGCGGGTTGCTTTTATTTAATCCATTTGAAGGAGCGTTGCTGGCGACCATCATCATAGGAATATATGCAACCTGGTTTGGAATCACCCGGTTATATGTAGCCTGGAAACTTTTTTCAGGAAAAAGTTAACTTTTCACCTTTTTGCCGTCTGCTTCTTTCAACCCATCCTTTGTTCGAAATCGTACATGCATTTGTCACACTAACGAACAATGAAAAATTATTATCTGCTTGAAATTGCCTGTCCATATCCTGATTAACAAGCTTTTAATTTCTTTGGTATAGCAATTGATCTTACAAGATCAACAACACAATAATAAACCAAAGGAGGGCCATAAAATGAAAACTTCAGGATTTTTTACTCTGACCGCAATTGTTCTGACAATGAACATGAATGCAGAAACATTCAGTCAAAACCAACTTGCTTCGGCAAATAATTACAAAAAAACATTTCTGACATATCTGAGCACCGTAAAAGAGACTTCAGTTGAGGTTGCCGACTGGATGCTTGATGTTAATGCTTTTGAGTCACAGCCGGAAATGATTGATATTGAAGACTGGATGTTGGATGTGAATGCATTTACAGAATCTGACAACAGAATTGAGAACGGGATACTTGATGAAACTCTTTTCAAAGCGTACGATGAAACTGTTGAAATAGAAGACTGGATGCTGGATGTGAAAGGTTTCATGCACAAAAGAAATTCTGCTGAAATGGAATGCTGGATGCTTGACCTGGCAACTTTTGACTAGAAAACAGACTATCCATAGAAATTAAGTACCCGGAATTCATTCTCATCCGCCATCTTCATAATTCACTTCCGATCCACACTACTTCATCAATTGATCACACCTTCCCGCCGGGTCAGAAATCCGGCGGCCTAGGTTTTAAACAATTTACTCACTTTACAGGTGAATACTATTGATTTTAAATTGTAATATCGCCCGATTGAATCAGCGCATGTTTGGTGATTACAGCACCAATCAACTCATTCACAATGGCGGCTCCCATTACGGTTGCCAAAAGCACATCAGAGAATTCCCTGAAACCTTCCTGCTCATAAATACTTAGCACAAGCCCAATTACAATGCCACCCTGGGGAAGTAATCCGCTGGCTGTATATTTTCTGATGGCAGCACCCGCATTTACCATTCGGCCGCCGGCAGCAGCGCCTGAAAATTTTCCGAAAGCCCGGAGTAACACGAACAACAATATCAAAATCAACGCTTTGGGAATGGCAGAAATATCTAAATGTAACCCACTCAACAAAAAGAAAAAAAGAAAAATTAACTCTTCGGTATAACGGCGCAAAATAGAGAAGATCAAATCATGTTGCTTACATTTATTCACCACAACAACACCCATCACCATATATGCCAACAACTCATCAACCTTAAGTAATTTAGCAACGCCTGCACAGAAAATAACCAGTGGAAAAATAATTACTACCCATTGCCCCTCTCCTTCAAGATTAAAATTGCGACCAATCAGAACAATCGCAAAACCAATGATCCCACCAATAAGAATGGCTCCTAAAACTTGATAAACAGAAGATAACAGACGAATATCGAAAACCCCGGTATGAGCATGAACACTTGTAAATACAGAAATAGCAGAAATCGTAATACTAAATAAAACAATGCCTAACACATCATCGAGGGCTACAACTCCCAATATAGTATCACTTACCTCGCCCCGGGCTTCATACTCATGCATAACTCCTATCGTGGCGGCTGGCTCGGTGGGTGAAGCAAGAGCTCCCAAAAGCAAAGCAAACATTAACAGCTCAATGCCTTCAAATGAAAAGGCAGATGAAAAAATTTGTCCAAAAACAAAAATCCCTGCCACCACAAACAGAAAAGGAACAATACCTCCCATTAATGTGATGCTGATAACCTCCCTGCCATGCTCTTTAAGTTTTGACCACTTTAAGGAACCACCAACCTCAAAGGCAATAAATGCAAGGCATACATCCAGCAAAGGATCTGTTAATTCCACAATATCTCCACTAATGAAATCAACTGTATTGGGACTAAAAGCAACTCCTGTCAAAATATACCCGATTATTTTGGGCAACCCAATCTTATTAAAACCAATCCCTAATGAATACCCGATAATAAGCATTAGCCCTATAATCAATAAAATATTCATATCCGCAGTTTTAACCCGAATTTAAAATCTGTCCGATGAATCAATAGACCGTTAGATTTTTAGATCTAAGATTTAAGCTGATTCGTATGATACTGATAATATGCTTCTTAATAAAAACAACCCACAAATTTTAAGTATTTAAACCTCAATTCATTACAAAAGTTTAGCGGACTATTGATGAATTACACAGTGTTTTTAAATTACGAAAAAATCAACGGGAGGGAAAGGATAGAAAGCGATTATTGATAAAAGGCCCAGGTTTTTGATGTGATCCTTTTTGATCTGATCCAGAAGGCACAAAAAAAAGGCCGGCAAATTGCCGACCTCAATTTTTTTAACCCATCTCTTGTGGTACCACCTGGAATCGAACCAGGGACACACGGATTTTCAGTCCGTTGCTCTACCGACTGAGCTATGGTACCCTACTCGTATTTTTTATACCCGAAAAATAACTGAAACGTAATAAATCAATAATTTTTCTTGTCGGAAACTGTCATAACAGTTCCATTTTTGCCTTTAACGATCAGATCATCAAAAATTCAACCTTGTGGTACCACCTGGAATCGAACCAGGGACACACGGATTTTCAGTCCGTTGCTCTACCGACTGAGCTATGGTACCTTTTCTAAAGCGGTTGCAAATATACGGAAAGATTTGTTTTGACAAAACCCTATTTTGTAAATTAATCTTTCCTTTTTCCGGAATTGGCATGGTATTCACTGATGTTTAGTTATTTTTGCGCTCAAATTTTTTCAATTAAGCATGGATTTATTCACACATACACTCCCTAATGGCATTCGTCTCGTTCACCATCGCACTGCGTCTCCGGTAGGCCACTGCGGCTTGATTATCAACACCGGTTCGCGCGACGAGCAGGAGGATGAGCAGGGAATGGCCCATTTTATTGAACATGTCATTTTCAAAGGCACGCAAAAACGCAAAACGTGGCATATATTAAGCCGTCTGGACGATGTTGGCGGTGAACTTAACGCCTATACCTCCAAAGAAGAAACTGCCATTTATGCATCTTTTCTCATACAGGATTTTCAACGGGCTCTTGAGTTGCTCCACGACATCACGTTCCATTCGGTATTTCCGGACAAAGAAATAAAAAAAGAAAAGGAAGTAATCATTGATGAGATCAATTCGTACAAAGACAATCCAGCCGAGTTGATCATTGACGATTTCGAAGAAATGATATTCGATGGTGGCCCGATGGGCCATAATATTCTGGGGACCTCTGAAACCATTAAAAGATTTACCCGTGATGATCTGCTGAAATTTATAAAAAACAATTACCACACAGACCAAATGGTCCTATGTCTGGTAGGTGATATGGACCACGGAGATTTTTTAACGTCGGCCAACAAATATTTTGGCCCTGAAAAACCCAACTACAGGACAAATATCCGCCCGACCACGCCTATTTACCATCCGTCACAACAAAGAAAAGAGCTGGACACATTTCAGAGTCATATCGCCATTGGTAACATTGCCTACGATCTCGAAAATCCAAAACGACTGGGTTTATCTCTACTTAACAACCTGCTGGGAGGACCCGGCATGAACAGCCGTCTGAACATGGCCCTTCGTGAAAAAAACGGCATTGCCTACAATATTGAATCCATATATACACCTTATTTTGGAACAGGTGTTTTTAGCATTTACTATGGCACCGACCAGGAAAACATTGATCGCAGCCTACGCATTGTAAGACGCGAACTGGCACGTCTGCGCAACACAAAGCTGGGTCAAATGCAACTACAAAAGGCAAGACGACAATTGAAAGGGCAAATCACCATTTCTTCCGAAAACCGGGAAAACCTGATGCTGAACATCGGAAAAAGTTTCCTGTTATACAATAAGGTGGATTCATTGGAAGTAATCTACAACAAAATTGACAGTCTCACTTCCATCGACCTAATGGAAATTGCCAACGAAGTATTCGACGAACAAAAACTTTCATACCTCATTTATGAGCAATCATAATCAGACAAATGGCATCCACAGTCAGGATCTGGAAAAATACATTGAAACACATTCCTCACCAGAAGATGATCTGTTATTGGATTTGAGACGACAGACACACCTTAAAATGTTGCGTCCACGAATGATTTCAGGTCCGGTGCAGGGACAACTTCTTACAATACTGTGCCGTATGATCCGACCGGCATCCGTACTCGAAATTGGCACTTTTACGGGCTACTCTGCTATTTGCATGGCACGGGGAATGGGAAAAGATACTCACCTCCATACCATCGACCGGGATGACGAACTGGAACCCTTCATCAGATACTATCTGAAAAAGGCCAATATGGAGGATAAAATATCCCTTCATATTGGAAATGCACTTGAAGTAATTGACACTCTACATACCACTTTCGATCTGGTGTTTATTGATGGGGACAAACGCGAATATCCCGATTATTATACTACCATAATACCCAAAATGAAGTCTGGCGGATATATCCTGGCCGACAATATTCTATGGAATGGCAAAGTAACTGAACCTCTTCAACCAGATGATCTATATACAAAAGGGATTCTTGATTTTAATAAACTGGTTAAAGACGACCCCCGCACCGAACAGGTTATCCTGCCGTTACGTGACGGGTTGATGGTGATCAGGGTAATATAATATTTGACATTCGTCGAACTCCGTTTTCCTCCTTTATATTTGTCTGCATTGCCTGAGTTATGTCTAAGGTAGGTTAAACTTTTCCGCCCTTAATCCCGTTGTATAATAAATTGCATATTTATCATGAAAAAAACCGCCATCATATACGGATCATCAGTAGGGAACACCCGTTTTGTCGCAGAAAAAGTACATGCCCATTTTCCTGAAGCCGATCTCATTCCGGCAGAAACTGCCAATTTAGAAGAACTTAAAGAATACGATTTTCTGATAATGGGGACATCCACGTGGGGTGTTGGACAGTTACAGGACGACTTCGAAACATTTGTGGATAAATTTCTCACACTCGATTTGTCCGATAAAACCATTGCACTTTTCGGACTGGGAGACCAACAAACCTATCCGGATACTTTTTGCGATGGCATGGGGAAATTATATGAATTGATGGCAGAAAAAAACCCACGATTCATAGGCCAATGGCCGGGCGATGATTACGATTTCAGTGAATCACGTGCTTTTAAAGAGGGTATGTTTGTAGGCTTACCATTGGATGAGGACAATGAACCTGATCTGACAGACGGGAGAATTGCCATTTGGAGTGATGATTTAAAAAAAGAAGCAGATCTGTAATATAAAAATATCAGATTGAAACAAATGTTTCTATCGGTCATTTTCATTTACTCTCAATCGATCCAGATCTTCCTTTTCGAAAAGAGTGGGATAATCTTCCATAAACTGATCCATGACAGTGCGCATGACTGATTCACGCATGAACCTGGCCTTGTTCTTTACCTTATATCGTTTGCAATAGACATCGAAAGCTTCCTGCTCTTTGTCGTTCAGCATAAAAGCCGCCTTGTGCTTACGCTTATAAGCAGTATCTCGATTTTTGTTATTTTTTCCGGAATCTTTGGCTTTTTTTGCCATAGCAGCAATCAACTTTTTTATGACATGCCAAAATTAAATAAAAATTAGGGAATTACACAGGAAGAAAGAAATATGAATGTTTTTCATATGATTTCCACCGAAATGACAAACTAAAATCACGGAGCAACTTTTAACACCGTTTTTATTCCAGTCCCGGTCCACCTTCCAATACCACCATTAATATTAGTTTTCACTCTGTTTCCATTAAATGCAAAAGGGTTATCCTGATTATCGAAAACCTATAGGGCCGGCGCCTTCGACCAACCAAACAGACTGCCGGTAGGCCATTAGCCCAGGGGAGAACCTCTCACATCACTCCCGGTGCTTCGGGATACGGGTCTCGTATACGGCGGTTCTTTAAACCATGGGAAACAGAAGATTCATTTCTGTATTTCTGGAGATCATTTTAAACATTGTTGCCAGAGAAAAATATCTCCGGTTTTAGGGGACAGCTTGCTCCGGATTATCCATCCAATAGCCACGCGGGCTGATGGCATTTTCGGCCAGATTCTTGCAATACGTTACCTGCTTCGCTTTTTCTTCGGAACAGCTTTGTACCATTTCCAAATTAAACTCTAATTAAAGTCATAGTAAAGTCATAGTAAAGTCTAATTAAATTCAATTATAATAGTATTTAATTAGACCTTAAAACGAATTTTCTATGATTTAAATTATATTTTGTAGTAATGCTGTTACGGAACAGGCACGTAGCAGACTCCTAAAAAATGGCATGTACCCAAGGAATCCACCACCTTTTAAGGTTCACGATAA
>JBEPWN010000004.1:0-33224 GCA_041642395.1 Marinilabilia sp.
GGACTTAATATCCCCATAGATCTGGCTTTTGCTTTTCATACTGATGCCGGGGTGACACCTGATGATTCAGTGATTGGGACTTTGGGCATTTATAGCACCGAACGAAATGAGGGGTTGTTTCCAAACGGAAAATCCAAACTCGCCAGTCGTGACCTTACGGATATGATCCAGTCGCAGATTGTAACTGATGTCAGACTGAATTTTAAAGATGACTGGACACGGCGGGGCATGTGGGATCGTCAATATTCTGAGGCCTGGCGTCCTAATGTTCCCACCATGTTGCTTGAATTGCTTTCGCACCAAAATCTTGCAGACATGACATACGGACTTGATCCTCGTTTTCAGTTCGTTGTGGCACGTTCTGTTTACAAAGGGATGGCCCGTTTTCTTGCTGCCCGGGAAGACAGGGAAGTAATGATAAAACCCCTGGCACCCGATCATCTGTCAATTCAGCGAATCGAAGGAAAACGCATACGAATAAGCTGGAAGCCAGTGATTGATCCTGTTGAAAAGACTGCAATTCCAACAGGCTACAGGGTTTTTCAAAGAATAGAGGACAATGGTTTTGATGATGGGCTGTTTACAACTGATACCTTTCTCGTTTTAGAACTTCCAGAATATGAGACCATTTATAGTTTTAAAGTGGCAGCATTGAATGAGGGTGGATTAAGTTTTCCGGGAGAAACACTTTCTGTTTCTTTACAGCCCAGCCATAATGATATGGTTTTAATCGTCAATGGTTTTGATCGTGTGGCGCCTCCTTCTTTTGCGGGTGGCAAAGTTGCCGGCGTAACATGGTGGGAAGATGAAGGAGTGCCCTGGCATCGATGGACTGGACACACAGGAAATCAATATGACTATGATCGTTCATCACCCTGGAGGGATGATGATAGTCCGGGCCATGGCGCCAGTTTTGCCGATATGGAAGGAAAGATCATACCCGGCAACACTTTCGATTTTGTGCTGACACACGGAATGGCAGTTCGTGAAGCTGGTTTTTCCTTTGTTTCCATGAGCGATGAGTCTTTTGAGCAAGAAGACTTTAATGCCGGTGATTATTTCGCCGTGGATATGATTTATGGAGAAGAGAGAGGGACCAAAGGTATGTTAATGTCGGAAGAGATAGAATTCCGGATCTGGACTCCCCGAATGCAGGAAGCCATTAGAAAATATTTGGAAACGGGTGGTAATGTTTTTGTTTCCGGAGCTTATATTGGCACCGACATGGTTGAAAACAATGATTCCACAGCAATAGAATTTGCTGAGGATTTTCTTCATTACAAATGGAGCACTAATCATGCCGACAATATGGGCGGGGTGGAAGTAACCGATATGGCTTCAGACTTGTTTTTGCCCTCGCTTCATTTTAATGTGGATTACGATGCCGGCATCTACAAGGTTGAAGCCCCCGATGGGTTAGAGCCTGTTGGAAATGATGCTTTCCGGATATTCCGGTATTCCGGCAATAAGGTAAATTCGGGCGTAGCTTATTCGGGAGAATATAGAAGTGTTGTATTGGGATTTCCTTTCGAAACAATTACAGATGAATTTGAGAGAACAGAACTGATGAAACAAATTTTGACTTTTTTCAGGAGGCAGAAATAATTTATTGAAAATTTTAAAAATCTTTATATGAAAAGGGAAATTACATGTTTTTTGCCTGCAGCTGAGCCGGCAGATTTAAAACAAACAATCAAAGAACTTCAGAACGTGGATATGGTTTCTGATATTTTTGTGATGACTTCGGGAGAAATTGAAATTTCTGATTTACCTGCGGGGGTTACAGTTCTTGATGTTCCCGCCATGAATTCCACACAAATGGTGCGGGAGATGAACAAGTATGGTGTTGATGGCAATTACATTTTGCTTTACACCAAATCATTGCCATTAAAGTTAGGCGCTTTTTCGTTGGAACGCATGACTCAAGCATCTGATTATACCGGTGCCGGATTGATTTATTCCGATTATTATGCGCTTAAGGATGGGAAAATGACTCAAAATCCAGTGGTGGATTACCAGGATGGCAGTCTCAGGGATGATTTTAACTTTGGATCATTGTTGTTATTTCGCACTTCTGCGTTTACATCTGCTGTTGAAAGAATGGATACAGATTTTAAGTTTGCAGGTTTGTATGATTTGCGGCTGAAGATCTCGCAGCAGCATCGCCTGTTTCGGTTGCCTGAGTTTTTGTACACCGAGATGGAAACTGATATCCGCCGTTCGGGCGAAAAAATCTTTGATTATGTGGATCCCAAAAACCGGAAAGTTCAAGTGGAAATGGAACATGCATGTACCCGTCACCTCAAAGATGTTGGAGGCTGGCTGAAGCCTGAATTTAATGAGGTTAAGTTTGATGAGGTTGATTTTCCTGTTGAGGCATCGGTGGTTGTGCCCGTCCGTAATCGTGCAAAAACCATTGAAGATGCCGTAAGATCCGTTTTTAGTCAGAAAGCATCTTTCAAATTTAACCTGATAATCGTGGACAATCACTCGGATGACGGAACCACTGAAATACTAAAAAAACTCAGCAGGGAAGATTCCCGTCTGGTGCATGTACTGCCTGAACGTCAGGATCTGGGAATCGGTGGTTGCTGGAATGTGGGCATCATGCACGATTTGTGCGGAAAATTTGCTGTTCAGCTTGACAGCGACGATTTGTATTCGGGCGATGATACACTGCAGATGATTGTGGATGCTTTTTACGAGCAAAACTGTGCCATGGTCATAGGCTCTTATCAAATGGTCAACTTCAAACTTGAAGAGATTCCCCCGGGTCTTATTGATCATAAAGAATGGACCCCGGATAACGGGCGGAACAATGCCCTTCGGATCAACGGCCTGGGCGCGCCACGGGCTTTTTACACGCCTGTTTTGCGCAATGTTCTTGTTCCCAACGTCAGTTATGGCGAAGATTATGCTGTGGGTCTGGCCATTTCAAGAGACTATCAGATTGGACGTATTTATAAGCCGCTTTACATGTGTCGCAGATGGGAAGATAATTCCGATGCTTCTCTGGATGTGGTAAAAATGAATAATCACAACTTGTACAAAGATCGTGTACGCACAATGGAACTGTGGGCTCGTATTGCGAAAAACAAGAAATAATTATGAGTCTTAGTTTTAAAAGAGAAGCTGTGTTCCAAGACAAAGTTGACCTCTTGATTGATGATCAGGTGGTCAACTGGGGCATGGCTCGTACTAATTATGAAGGTCTGAAAGAGGTTAAAAGCCGGTCGGTTGAATTTGGAGCCTTTTCAGAGATGAGGATCCAGTTTAATGCCGCCCGGATGCGTTCATCGGCTGCAAAGGTTGATGCACGTTCCATCAGTGAAAGGAAATGTTTTCTGTGTGCTGATAATTTACCGGAAGAACAGGATTGGCTTATGTTTGGCGATGATTATCTGGTACTGGTAAATCCATTTCCAATTTTCCCGCGGCATTTAACCATTCCTCATAAATTACATGTTGATCAGCGAATTGAAGGGCGTTTAAAAGATATGATGGAGTTGGCGAAGGCTCTCCCCGGGTTTACTCTTTTTTACAATGGTCCGCGTTGTGGTGCAAGTGCGCCCGATCATTTTCATTTTCAAGCCGGTAATAAGGGATTTTTGCCTGTTGAAAAAGAGCATGCTTTCCATCCAGCAAAGTCTTTATTGCTTAATAAGGAAAGTATCAGTGTTTACAGTATTGAAAACTACCTGCGGAAAACATTGGTGATTGAAGGCAATGACCCGGAACTAATAGATTCATGGTTTTCGAGGGTATACAATTTTCTTGGTTCTGTGCAAAGGGAAAAAGAAGAACCGATGCTCAATATTTTATGTTCCTGGGAAGCTGATCATTGGCGGCTTTTTGTTTTTCCACGGAAGGAACACCGTCCGAAACAGTTTTTTGCTGAAGGAGAAGAAAAAATCCTTTTGAGCCCTGCTTCAGTTGATTTTGGAGGTGTTCTTATTACTCCCCGGGAAGAAGATTTTACGAAGCTCAACAAGGATTTAATCAGGGATATTTTTGAACAGGTAACCCTGAATGACGGCGATTGGAATAATCTAAAAAAAATATTCATTAATACCTGAATTTATGCAACCAAATATAGAAGTTGGAATTTTGTTCGCGCCTGAATTTTCATTTGTTTTGAAGGGCCTGCATCGTTTGAAAGCCACCGGACAGGAGTTTGAAGGGCCGGGAAAAGTATTGTTAAAAAACGGAAATTTCCGCCTTAAACTGGGTGGTTATGATGTTGTGACCGAACTTCCCGTGGAGCTTGAGCCGGTTGATTACCAGGCTTCAGATTTTGAATTGAAAGATGTGGTTATCGGTATTGACTTTCATTGGGAGAGGAAAGAAGATCAGCGTTTTAAGGGAAGCTTAAGGATTATCAGTGAAAATGATCATTTGACCGCCATTAACAAATTGCCGCTGGAAGATTACCTGGTAAGTGTGATCTCATCTGAGATGAGTGCCACATCATCTCCACAGTTACTGAGAGCACATGCTGTTATTTCGCGGAGCTGGCTGCTTGCTCAGAAAGAGAAGGAAGAGAAGTTAAAAGAAGCAGATGGAGGATATGTAACTGTTGTTGAAAAAGAAGGGGAGAGAATAAAATGGTACGACCGTGAAGACCACATTAATTTCGACGTTTGTGCAGACGATCACTGTCAGCGCTATCAGGGAATTACCCGTGCTTCGACAAAGGAAGTTGAAGAAGCAATTGCAGATACTTCAGGGAAAGTGTTGGTCTATAACGACGCTATTTGTGATGCGCGTTATTCCAAGGCCTGTGGAGGCATATCCGAATTGTTCAGTAATGTATGGGAGCCCATCGATCACCCTTATCTGACCAAGGTTGTGGACAACGATTCACAGCCTGAGGGATATAATCTCGATCTGACTGATGAAACTGCTGCCAGCGAATGGATTTTGGGTAATCCACCGGCCTTTTGTAATACACATGATAAAGAAATATTATCGCAGGTGCTTAATGATTATGATCAGGAAACATCTGATTTCTACCGGTGGCAGGTGACCCTTTCTCAGCAGGATGTAAAGAAACTTCTTCGAAAGAAAATCGATCTTGAATTGGGGGATATCATTGATCTGATCCCTGTGGAACGGGGCGAGTCGGGCAGGCTTGTGAAATTGAAGATCACAGGCACTGAAGGATCTCTTACCATTGGCAAAGAACTTGAAATAAGGAAGGCTTTGTCGGAATCACATCTTTACAGTTCGGCGTTTGTGGTTCAGAAGAAAGGTGATGGGCAAGTGCCAGATTACTTTGTGCTGCGAGGTGCCGGTTGGGGTCATGGGGTTGGCTTTTGCCAGATTGGCGCTGCTGTAATGGGCGCTAAAGGTTATTCTTATCAGGATATTTTATCGCACTATTTTAGAGGAGCTCAGTTAGAGAATCGTTATTAGACTACAAGAGATCGGTATATTTTTAGATATAAGATTTAAGATGAATCGTATTATGCTGATAATATCATTATTGAAACAAACTACCTGTAAATATTAAGTTATTAAATCAAGTATTACAAAAATTTAACGGACTATTGAGACTAAATACAATTAATTTATGAAGTCAATCCAAAAATCTCCCTGGGCGTGGGTGCCCTCACTTTATTTCGCACAAGGCATACCTTATGTTATTGTGATGACTGTTTCCGTCATCATGTATAAACGCATGGGGATATCCAATGCTGATATTGCACTGTACACCAGCTGGTTATATCTCCCCTGGGTTATTAAGCCATTATGGAGTCCGGTTGTTGATTTGCTCAGGACAAAACGCTGGTGGATTGTGATCATGCAGGTACTTGTAGGCGCAGGTTTGGCAGGTGTTGCTTTTAGCATTCCGGTGCCCGATTTTTTTCAATATACCCTGGCGTTTTTCTGGTTATTGGCTTTTAGTTCGGCTACCCACGATATCGCAGCAGATGGTTTTTATATGCTAGCTCTGAAAGAACATGAGCAAGCTTATTTTATTGGCATCCGGAGTACGTTTTATCGCATTGCCATGATCACCGGACAGGGATTACTGATTATTCTTGCTGGATTCTTTGAAACCTATACCGGTCTTGAGCCCGTTCAGTTTTCGGTGACAGCGCGTCCCGGTTTGCCCGCTGAGGTCTCGATGCCTGAGTTCGGTGATGATGCCTCAACTGATGAAAAATCGCTGGTTGTTTCCAGTGAAAATATAATGGTGTCAACCCAAAAAGTTGATCCTGAAAAGATTGACAGTTTAAAAACCTGGGCAAGCCAAGAAAATCTTGAGCATGGTTTTGTTATGCCTGAAAAGGAAAAGGAAATCGTGAAAGACACATGGTTTTCCAATACCGTATCGGGTCCGTTGGCCGACAAGTTAAAATCGGTTTTTGGGCGTGAAGAGGTTTCTGTGGATGGGGTGGATCCCGGTAATATCGCCATAGTGGGTTTGCGGCTCAGTAAAGAGCCTGAAGAAGATGAGGAAGTTGTTGTGAATACCGGAATCAGGCGGGGCGATGAGAGTATAAAGCTGGTTGAAGGGGAACGTATTGTTTTCGATGCATCAAACATTGACAAAACTGCCTGGATTGTGATCCAGCTTGATCCAAAACTCGAAGAGCAGTCGTCGGCTTATTATGAAATCCGTTCCGGAAATATTCCATTGGCCTGGAGCATTACCTTTATGGTTCTTGCCGCCTTGTTTTTAATCTTTTTTGTCTATCACCGTTTCTTTCTGCCACGACCTGTCTCTGATAAAGGAATTATACATGGCGAGGGAGAAAATGTATTTACAGAGTTTTTTGCTACTTTCAAATCATTCTTCTCGAAAAGGAATATTGGTCCGGCTCTGGCATTTTTGTTGTTGTTCAGACTGGGCGAATCGCAGATTGTTAAGCTGGCGTCACCTTTTATGCTTGATGCCCGTGAAATTGGCGGACTGGGACTAACGACCGGGGATGTAGGTTTAATCTATGGTACCATCGGTATCCTGGCACTGACCTTTGGAGGTATTCTTGGAGGCCTGGTTGCTTCTAAAAAAGGACTGAAATACTGGTTATGGCCAATGGCTTTGGCCATGAATATTCCCAATCTGGTTTTCGTGTATCTCTCATATACAACTCCCCAAAGTATGTGGCTTATTTCCGGATCGGTAGCCCTTGAGCAGTTTGGTTATGGCTTTGGATTCACAGCCTATATGCTTTATATGATTTATTTTTCTGATGGGAAGCATAAAACCGCACACTATGCAATCTGTACCGGTTTGATGGCACTTGGGATGATGTTGCCCGGCATGATATCCGGATGGATCCAGGAGATCGTTGGTTATCAGAATTTCTTTATTTGGGTTATGCTGTGTACCATTCCAGGGTTTATTATCCTTAAGTTTTTAAAGATTGACCCAAAGTTTGGGGTTAAACGGGATTAAAAAATCATGTTATTTCAGGGATTGTTAAATAATTAAATGAGATTATGATAAAATTACGATTTATTGCACTTACCCTTTTGGTACTGATAAGTATTGAATTATGGGCATGGGATTATCCCAAACGCGAAATGCGTGCTGTTTGGATTGCCACGGTGGCCAATATTGACTGGCCATCCAAATCAGGTCTTTCTACAGATATGCAGAAAGAAGAAATGATTGAATTACTGGATCTGGCGAAAGAGTATAATTTGAATACAGTTGTTTTTCAGGTGAGGCCTTCTACAGATGCTTTTTATCCATCTGAGTTGGAACCCTGGTCGCAATGGCTGACAGGCGAACAAGGACAAGCCCCCGATCCCTGGTATGATCCGCTTGAATTTGCCATTGAAGAGTGCCGCGAGCGTGGTTTGGAGATTCATCTATGGCTCAATCCTTACAGAGCCGTGGTTGATACTGCCCGTGCATCTATTTCCGACGAAAGTCCGGTTATGGAAAATCCTGAGTGGATTGTGAGTTATGGCAAGGCTCGTTATTTTAATCCCGGACTTCCTGAAGCAAGAAATCATGTGGCTTCAGTTGTGGCTGATGTGCTCAAACGTTACGATGTGGATGCATTGCATTTTGATGATTATTTCTATCCTTATCGACTGGCAGGTCAGGAATTTCCCGACCAGGAAGCATTTGAGAAGTTCCCCCGTGGATTTGGATCCGATGAAAAGGAAGACTGGCGACGTGATAATGTGGATCTGATTATTGAGCAACTGCATGATACCATAGAAATGGTAAATCCTCATGTGGCTTTCGGAATCAGTCCGTTTGGCGTTTGGCGAAATCGCGCTGACGATCCCAGGGGATCTGATACGCAGGCCGGACAAACCAATTATGATGATTTGTATGCCAATATTCTCAAATGGCAGGAAGAAGGATGGATTGATTATGTGACACCCCAAATATACTGGCACATTGGTAAAGAGGTTGCCGATTATGAAATTATTGCCGACTGGTGGAGTAGAAATGCATTGGGTTGTCGCCTTTATATTGGTCAGGCTTTTTATCGGATCAACCGGAAATCCAATGATCGTGAATGGCGTTCGGCAAGGCAAATAATAAAACAACTAAAGTTAAACCGTACATTTCCAAATATTGATGGAAGTATGTATTTTAGCGCCAAATCGATGCGGGCAAATCCACGCCGACTGAAACAGAAGCTTACCCGGAGAATCTACCGCTACGAAGCATTACCGCCTGTTAATCCCAGGGTTGAACAGGTATTGCCCGAGCCCCCCGTCAATCCTGTTATTGCGCTCGATGGCGATTCCATTCACATGGAATGGGAGAAAGGAAATGGCAACCAAAAGTTTGTGATATATAAATTCAAAAGAGGAAAACGGGTAAGTACTGAAAATGTGGAGAATATTTTCAGAGTGACCGGAGAAACAAATTTTTCATTTGAAGTAACCTGGAAAACACGTCCACAAAGATACTATTATGTTATTTCGGCCCTTAGTCCTACAAATATGGAATCGGTATCCGAATATTTTAAAGATGTTAGTTTACAGTAAATTATGAGTACCACTCTTGTATTGTTGATTATTCTGGGTTTTTTTTCTGCCCTCTTTCTAATTTCATGGTTTTCATCGCGTAATATAACAAGCGAAACTTTTTTTACGGGTAATCGTCAATCGCCTTGGTATTTGGTGGCCTTCGGAATGATCGGGGCCACCATTTCAGGGGTCACTTTTATCTCCGTTCCCGGCGAGGTTGGAAGTAGTGGTTGGAGTTATTTTCAGTTTATACTGGGAAATTTTGTCGGGTACTGGATCATCGCTTTGGTTCTTTTGCCTCTGTACTACAAACGCAATCTGGTTTCTATTTATACTTATCTTGATCAGCGTTTTGGCTTGCGATCCTATAAAACCGGATCTTTCTTTTTTATTCTCTCACAAACCATTGGAGCATCATTCCGGCTTTACCTTGTTGCGGGTGTATTGCAAATATCCTTTTTTGATGCTGTTGGCATCCCCTTTTGGATTACAGTGCTTAGCACCATTACTCTTATCTGGCTCTATACTTTTAAAGCAGGGATAAAGACAGTTGTATGGACCGATACTTTGCAGACTTTTTTTATTCTTGTGTCGGTCATTGTTACGGTGGTGGTTATTCTACAACATCTGGATATGGGATTCATGGAAATGATCAGAACTGTTGATAATCATCCGCATAGTAAGATTTTCGATTGGGACTGGCGGTCCGGAACGAACTTTTTCAAACAGTTTATTGCAGGTATCGGAATCACCATTGTTATGACAGGTCTGGATCAGAATATGATGCAAAAGAATCTTACCTGTAAGAATCAACGTGAAGCTCAGAAGAATCTTTTCTGGTTCAGTTTTTCGTTCGTTGTTACAAATCTTCTTTTTCTGGGACTGGGTGTATTGCTTTATCAATATGCTGCCGAGATGGGAATTGATATTCCGGAGCGTACCGATGACGTATTTCCTCTTCTGGCCATTAAATATTTTGGCACAGCAGTGGGTGTCTTTTTCCTGCTTGGAATTATTGCCGCGGCATATTCAAGTGCCGATTCTGCACTGACAGCTCTGACCACCGCTTTTTCCATTGATTTTTTGAAGGTGGATCCGCATTCTTCTTCAGCCACAAAAACCCGGATCAAGGTGCATCTTTCCTTTTCATTTATTATGTTTCTGGTGATTGTGTTGTTCAGGATCATTAATGATGAAAGTGTGGTTAACTCGGTTTTTACAGCAGCGGGATATACATACGGTCCTTTGTTGGGTCTTTTCTCCTTTGGAATTCTTACCAGGAGGAAAACCCGGGACCAGTTTGTTCCATACATTAGTGTTTTGTCGCCTGTAATATGTTATATCATTTCTGTCAATTCGGAGCAATGGCTGGGGGGCTACCGTTTTGGGTTCGAACTGTTATTGCTCAATGCATTTTTGGTTTTTATTGGATTATTAATTTTTTCAAATAAAGAGATCAATGAAAAAGTCTGAAAGATATCTGGCACTAGATGTATTGCGTGGTCTGACCATTGCATTGATGATTACAGTTAACACACCCGGCAGCTGGCAGTATATTTATCCGCCACTCAGGCATGCATCATGGCATGGATGTACACCTACCGATCTTGTATTCCCGTTTTTTTTATTTGTAGTGGGTGTTTCCATGTTTTTTTCATTTACAAAATATCAAAACACGCTTAATGCGGACTCTCTTAAACGGGTTGGGTGGCGCACGCTTATGATTTTTGTTATCGGGCTGTTTATTAATTCATTTCCTCAATGGCAGACCGATTACAGTGAACTGCGAATTATGGGAGTGCTTCAGCGTATTGCGATTGCTTACGGACTGGCATCTCTTATTGTTCTTTCATCTCCACGAAAATATATTCCCTATATTGGATTTGCTATTTTGTTTGCTTACTGGGGAATGCTTTATTGGTTGGGTGGCGATGATCCTTATAGTTTGCAGGAAAATGCAACCATTGCTTTCGATAAAAGCATACTTGGAGAAGATCATCTTTATACCGGATTCGGAATACCCTTCGACCCGGAAGGACTGATGAGTAGCTTGCCGGCCATTGTAACAGTTTTGTTCGGCTATCTGGCCGGAGTAATGATCAAAAACACCGAAAAACGTCTTGTGCCCCGAAAATTGGCGTTATATGGTGTAATTGCTACTGTGGCAGGCCGTTTATGGGGTTTTTTGCTGCCTATCAATAAGCCGTTGTGGACCAGCTCTTATGTGCTTTACACTGCTGGATTGGCTGCTCTTTTACTGGCCTTGCTTGTTTTTATTATCGATCTTAAAGGATATAAAAAGTGGACCTCTTTCTTTGTTGTGTTTGGCATGAATCCTCTTTTTATATACGCTTTGTCCGGCCTTTGGGCAAAAACACTGGGGCGTCTCATAAAAATTGAAACCGCCGGTGGAGAAATGATCAGTGGAAGTTCCTGGCTGTATCAAAATGTTTTTGTTCCTGTGGCAGGAAATATGAACGGATCGCTTCTCTACGCACTGACGCATATTTTCTTTTTCTGGTTGATCGGGTATATCTTGTATAAGAAGAGGATATTTATTAAGGTTTAATTTAACAAAAGTACGTATAGAAAGCTTAAACGCAGAGGCGCAGAAGCGCAAAGTTTTTTTATTAGAGTGTTGGGGTCAATACTCATTAACGTATAAATAGCTATTTATCCGGTATTTGCAAAAATAACGGAGTATTAACTTAAAGCATATCAATAAATGAGGAATCACGCTACTGCGGGTTAATCCCAATTTAAAAATGTCGGCTTTCTTTTTTTTTGCGAGCCGACATTTTTAATGACCCGAAGGACCAGGTTTTAAGGGAGTCGCTCATTTTGAGTTAAAGTACTTACTTATGAAGCATGAGGGCTTTCGTACGGATGTAGTTAATTTGGAATAATGGTTGCTGAGTTTATCGGAGTATTGCCGGGTCTTTTATGATTGCTCATATTCTTATATATTAACTACTGGCATTCGTATTGTTTGTTTATGCATAATATTGTCAAGTCACATTATTCATCGTCGTCTTCTTTTTCGTAACCTTCATAATAGTAAGATTGCTCTAGACCCTTAAAAATAACTTCTCGATTGTCTATTTTTTCCGTTAAGTTGTCGGTGAGTAACGTTCTTAATTCCAAATCATTAACAGGGCTTCTTTCCATAGCCTGCAAGTATAGGGTTTTGTCCACAAACTGCCAGTTCACTAATTTTTTTAGTCTCTTTTTTAGAATCAGATCTAGCCATATCCGCATTGTTCTACCGTTTCCTTCCATAAATGGATGAGCAATATTCATTTCTACATATTTAGCAATGATTTCTTCAAAAGTGCTTTCGGGCATTTGCTCAATTTTTGCTAAAATTTCGTTCAGATATAAAGAGTTTGCAAACCTGAATCCTCCTTTTGAAATGTTTTTTTTACGTATTTGTCCTGCAAAATCATACAGCCTGTCAAACAGGTGCTTGTGTATTTGTTGCAATCCTTTTGTTGTCCCAATTTCAATTTGGTTAATATCGCCTGTTTCAAACAAGCGAAAAGCATTTTCAAGACTTTTTTTATCAATATTTTTCATGTCAATTCAAATATAAAGCTTTATCTTTTCAGTACCTTACTTTATCCACAGATTTTTTCTCTTTAGCCTGGTCTATTCATAAGTTTTCGTCATGAGATGTTCAAACGCCAATAAATACAGGCAACCGCAAATAAAATTGATGAAGGGAATAATGAATTATTTTCAAATCAATTTTATTGAGGACGACTTTATTTAGCCGGTAATTGAACATCGTAATAGATAATTTATGAATAGTCCAGGTTAGGTTAATTGCTATTGATGTAGTGTTGTTTTTGTTTTTTATTCATTATTAAAAGATTCACTTAGCTTAGGTTATGCTCACTTTTTCTCATTGCTAAAAAATCAAAAGCAGCTTCAATTTATACATCATTTTAAATAACCTTGCACCTGTTGCTTTTAAAATCCGCATAATATTCTAATATTAAAAATCATAAGCGTTTTTCAGCAGACCCTAATACAAAAAATACTTCCCGGCCCTCTCTGCAAATTTCTTTTCATCTTTGGTCCAGATATCGATGATGTCTTTCACAAGGAAATTTTCCTGAAATTGTTTGCGTATTTTATCGGTGCCGCAGACTTTATCGAACATCCCTAATCTAGCAGGTTCGCATAGTTCAAACACATTTTTGTCCGGCGATAATTTATATGCTTCCTGCAATACATAAAACTGGATGAGAGACAATGTCGCTTCCTTTACATCTGTCAAATGTACCTGCACTCCCTGGATTTTCTCTCCTTTATAGGTGCTGTAATAGGGTTTGAAGTGTATGGGGCGGAACATTACTCCGGGTAATTCAAGGTACTGAAGGTTTTTGGCCAGTTCATCAGCATTCAGCCATTCTGCTCCGAATAATTGAAAGGGTAAAGTATAACCGACTCCGATATTATAAACATACAGTTCGCCCAGAATTCCGGAAACAGGATAATAGTAAGCCGAGTGTGCATTAGGAATATGGGGTGATGAAGGTACCCAGGGGAGGTTGGTATCCTCGAATATCATATCGCGGTTCCATCCCGACATTTCTATCACCGTAAGGTCGCATTGTATTCCATTGGTTAATAACTTCTCTTCATTTAAGAATATGGCCAGCTCTCCCACTGTGAATCCATGCACATAAGTGATGGGGAACTGACTGACAAAAGATATGTATTCCGGTTCGGTGAGAGGGCCTTCAAATTTATTTCCTCCCAGTGGGTTGGGCCGGTCAAGTACCACAAATTCAATGCCCTGTTCGGCCGCTGCTTCCATTGCCAGGCCCAGAGTGCTGATGTATGTATAAGATCGGGAACCAATATCCTGAATGTCATAAATTAAAACATCAACGCCTTCCAGCATTTGCTTTGTTGGTTTGCGGGTTGCTCCATACAAACTGAATATGGGAATGTCTGTTGCCTTGTCCACCAGATCTTCTATTTTTTCTCCTGCAGCAACATCGCCGCGCACGCCGTGTTCCGGACCGTAAAGAGCAACCAGATCAACCTGGGAAGCATCATTTAAAATGTCGATGGTTGTTTTTAACTCTGCATCCACCCCGGTAGAGTTGGTAATCAGTCCGGCTTTTTTCCCTTTCAGAATTTCAAAATTCTGTTCCCGTAACATCTCTATGCCTGTTTTAACTTGTGCGGAGGCAAGCAGAGAGCTTAGAATAAGCGCAATTGTGAGTAGTGTTTTCATCTTGAATACGATTTTGGTTGTAAATATAAAAAGTTTGTTTTTCGGAAGTTGATTTTCCTGTGGTTTTTTGAATGTGTTTTTAATCAAGCATCTTTTGAATGAATAGAATCAAATACATCTTTTTCTCTGGCGGATAAGGATAATGTAAGAAAATAACTTAATGTATAATCAGCATTAACTTTGTTTGTACAGTTGTGAAAGACTTTTATATATTTGTAACATGTAATACAATAAACAAAAATAGAAATTTTTTACAATTATCTATAATGTATAATATAAAGTATTTCAGTCTATTTTTTGGGACAGTCATTGTCATGCTGATCTTTAACTTGTGTAAACCAGCTGTTTCTATGGATGAAAAACTGATAAAACTTTACAATGACAAGCAATTTGAGCAGGCCCTGGAATTAATTAGTAATCAAACTACGGGAGATTTGTACCTTGCCGATAGCTTGACTGATTATATTCACCGGTATTATATGGAGTATCCGTTGGAACAGGGAGACGTTTGCGCGGCCATTAAGGCGAGAGGATTTGGGTGCACCTTGCAGCAGTTGAAAAAATGGCAGGACCTGGGGCATCTGGAATATTTACATATCGATGGTAGAAAACGGTATTTTAAGAATTCCGTGCGAAATCTTTTTTTGCTTGATGACTCATTACGTCATTTAGTTCAGGATCAAGGCCTTAACGATGAATCGCTCAGTGATTTTCGTGTGGATCATATACGGGAAATATTGAATTTGAAAAGGCATCAACCACTTTCGGTCAACCGGAATTCGGTTGAGATGGTTCTCAACTACTCGGTTAAGGTCGATTCCGACGCTGTTCCTGCCGGTACTCGTATCTCTGCCTGGCTTCCTTTTGGAGTCAGAGATGGCGCTGGGCGGCAAGAGATCAGCTTAATCCGATGCTCCCCTGCGGACTGTATTATTTCGCAGGATGATTTTATGCATCAATCCGTTTATCAGGAGGTGGTGCAGGAAGAAGGGGGAGCAGAATTTTCCGAAACAATTTCGTTAAAAGGCCATGCCCGATATTTTAATCCTGATATATTGAGTAAAACTGTATTCAGCAAATTGCCCGATTCTGTCCTCGGACACGTTGGTGAACGTACTCCCCACATTATTTTTTCGAATGAGATACGATCTTTGGCGGATTCTTTGGTTTCTCCTGAAATGAATCCTTATGAGATGGTAAAATGCTTTTATTATTGGATTGATCAAAATATCCCCTGGGCATCCGCGGTTGAATACGCTCTCATCGATAATATTCCTCAATATACGCTTCGTCACGGTCATGGTGATTGTGGTATGCAGACACTTTTATTTATGACTTTATGTCGCTATAAGGGAATTCCTGCTAGATGGAGAAGCGGATGGATGTTACATCCCGGACATGTGAATTTACACGATTGGTGCGAAGTATGGTATGATAATATTGGATGGGTGCCTGTGGATGTTTCATTTAAATTGCAGAAGAGTGACGACCAAAGGGTCCGGGAATTTTATATTTCCGGTATGGACGCTTACCGGTTTCTGGTGAATAAGGATTATGGACAGTCTTTTAGTCCTCCAAAAAAATGGCCGAGAAGTGAGCCCTGGGATTTTCAAAGGGGTGAATTGGAATGGGACGGTGGAAATATCTATTTCGATCAATGGTCCGGAACAATGTCTGTATCATACTTAAATGGATCGATTTAAGCGCTGATCCGGATTTGGCAAGTAGGATTAAGATGGGTTTATTGTTGTTAAGTAACCTGCTTCCCACTTTCTTATCCTCTCATCATTATGTCCTTCCCATATTCTGCCATTCTCACCCTTTGTTGCACTCCTCATACTTCCTGCTCATGTATCTTTCAACCATCTATGCTAAAGCTTTGTCGTGATCATTGTTGTTTTCTAAAATGAGGTTTTTATTCTTACTTAAACATGTAATACATGTTATATGATATAAAAGCTAAAAAATATTTGTTTTTTGAAAATTTAACTTTAATTTTGAAGTCTGTAAGATGTAATACAAAAACCATAAAGGTTTATACTAATGAAAAAATCGCAGGTATTCATAATATGGATCATATCGGTCGTCTTGTTACAAGGTTGTTTTCCGGATAAGGATATAAAGACCATCGTAAACGATTTTCAAAATCGATTTGTGGCCGACACCCGTGAAGAAGTATTCGATATAACCGCACAGCGTGTAGGTGGACATACTTATATTTTAGAGGGAGATGTTGAAGATGCATCGAAAAAAAATGCTCTTATTGATCTTTTGAGAAATGAAGGTTTTAAAATCCAGGATAGTATTTCTGTTTTACCGACGGATGTTCCTTTTAGTTTTGGTCAGATCGTTCTGAGTGTTGCCAACCTCAGGGCAAAACCTTCACACCGTGCCGAAATGGTTAGCCAGGCTCTTATGGGAACTCCGGTACGCATCCTGAAGGACCTGGGCAGCTGGTTTTATGTGCAGACTCCCGATCGTTATCTTAGCTGGTGTGAGAAAGCAGCCATTGAAGGTATGGATGATAGTGATTTGAAAGCATGGCGACAGAGTGAGAGGGTGATGATCAAGAAGCCTTATTCATTTGTTGTTGATAAAAATACAGGACAGAATATTTCTGATGTTGTTGCCGGATGTATTTTACTAAAAGAAGATGAAAATGCAGGTCGGGTTGGGGTAATTCTCCCCGATGGTCGCAATGGTTTTCTTCCTGATTCTGATATTACACCTTTCCACGAGGATAGTATTTCAGTTGTTCCGGATTCGGATCGTTTGGCAGAAGTGGCTTTGCAAATGTTAGGCATACCTTATTTGTGGGGTGGGACTTCAGTTAAAGGAATGGATTGCAGCGGATTTACTAAAACCATTTATCTGCTTAACGGCCTGATACTGGCCCGGGATGCATCTTTACAGGCAAGGCACGGAGTGGAAATAGATGCGGGTAAAGGCTGGGGCCATTTTGAAACAGGCGATTTGCTTTTCTTTGCTCCGAAGCCGGAAAGCAAACGTATCACTCATGTTGGATTATATCTTTCCGATTCTGAATTTATCCATTCTGCCGGGAGGGTTAAAATAAACAGCCTCGACAGCACAAAGGCAAATTACAGTTCCTATCGCGATCATACTCTTATTAGCGTTCGGCGGATTTCCGGCGGCGAAAAATTCCCGGGTATTATGCCGGTTGTCAGACATCCCTGGTATTAAGCAAGTTAAAATTCATTTTATGAGTCAGTTAAAAGGCAGAAGAAATTTTTTAAAAACAGCCGGGTTTTTGGCTGGAAGTTCGATCATCGCATCTGCATCCAGCGGCTGTAATCCAACAAATATGAAAAAAAAACAAGGGTTTACCGCTGGCATGAAATTGAACTTTAAGCCATATGAATTAAAGCTGAAACATGTTTTTACTCTTGCATCAGGGAGTCGCAGTACAACACCCGTGATGCTTACCGAAATAGAATATGAAGGCATTATAGGATACGGAGAAGCATCAATGCCACCCTACCTTGGAGAAAGTCATGACACGGTAAGTCAATTCTTATCAAAAGTTAACTTGTCACAATTCAAAGATCCCTTCCTTATTGAAGATATTTTGCAGTATGTTGATGGCATTGATGCGAATAATTATGCTGCGAAAGCTTCTGTTGATATTGCTCTGCATGATTTGGTGGGGAAGTTGATGGACCAGCCATGGTATCGGATTTGGGGACTTAATCCTGATGATGCCCCCGATACCTCCTTTACCATTGGCATTGATGAGCCTGAAGTTGTGAAGCAAAAGACCCGTGAAGCATCAGCGTATAATATCTTAAAAGTAAAATTGGGGAGAGGCAATGATCGCCAGATGATCAGAGCCATCCGGGAAGTAAGCAGTCAATCCCTTTGTGTTGATGTTAACCAGGGTTGGAAGGATCGTGAGGAGGCACTTGATTTGATCTATTGGCTCAAAGAACAAGGCATTTTGTTTATAGAGCAGCCCATGCCTAAAACGGCTGTTGATGATCTTGCCTGGCTTGCTGAAAACAGCCCGTTGCCGATTGTTGCTGATGAGGCAGTACAGACAGTTGGCGATGTTAAGAATACTTACGGTATTTATAATGGTATTAATATTAAACTGATGAAATGTGGTGGAATGCGCGCCGCTCATCAAATGGCGTTAACCGCCCAGGGTCTGGGTATGAAGGTTATGTTTGGATGCATGACGGAAACATCCTGCGCTGTTACAGCCGCTGCTCAACTTTCTCCCATGGCCCATTGGGCCGATCTGGATGGGAACCTGTTGATTAAGAATGATGTATTTGAAGGACTTAAAATCAAGGAAGGGCAGGTTGTTTTGCCGCATAGGCCTGGAATTGGAGTTGTTCCTGTATAGCCAGGTTATTTAAGCTCGTAGGAAGTATCTTATATATTCAGGTCTAAGCTTGTAGAAGGATTGTGGATTAATTGGTTGAAGTTTATTATTATGCCGTGCAGGTAGTTGATATCAGACCAACAGCTTATCTCGATGGATCCACAACGGCTTTTTCGGGCAAAAACAACAGTTATATAATAAATAAAATCCCTAAAAATCGTTTGAAATTAAAAATTTAACTTTAATTTTGATGGGTGTAAGATGTAATACAAAAAAAAATAGGGATAATTGAATGTTTATCCATAGGTTTAATTTTTCATTTTTGTATTACATGTGATTTCATTGCAAATTACAATAAGGCGGTTGTTGTGATTTTTGATAATTAAAAATTGAATAGGATGAGAAAGTTATTGTTTTTATTTATTGTATTGCTTTTTGTTACTTCCTGCCAAAATTCCAGGGAGCCTCTCATGTTTGCCCAGCTTACCGATATTCATGTAACACCTGGAAGTCAGTCTGAAAAGCATCTGCTTTCGGTTGTTGAGGAAATTAACGAGCTGGATCTGGATTTTGTTGTGGTTACGGGCGATCTGACTAATACAGGGTCTAATGCAGAACTACTGGCCGCCAAAAATGTCCTTGATCAATTAACGATACCATATTATGCCGTTCCCGGGAATCATGAAACCAACTGGTCCGAATCTGCTGGCCAGAAATTTAATGAACTGTGGGGTGATGACAGATTTATGTTTTCCAAAAACGGGTATCTCTTTGTTGGCTTTAATACCGGACCTTACATGAGAATGGGCGACGGACATGTGAAGCAGGAAGACTTGCAGTGGCTGCAACGTGAGCTTGATTCAGGCAAAGAAGATCACCAGATGCTGATCTCCATGGCTCATTATCCTCTTGCCGAAGGACTGGATAACTGGACCGATGTCACAGAAATTTTGAATGATTTTAATTGCAGGCTGGCATTTTGCGGTCACGGACACCGGATAAACCTTTTTAATTTTGATGGAATTCCCGGAGTAATGGGGCGTTCAACGGTGGTAAGTGGATCCGATATTCCCGGTTATACTTTGGTGGAATTAAAGAATGACAGTGCATTCATTTATGAGAAAGAGGTGGAGGTTCCGGATAAGGAGCAGCATTACGCCATAGACCTCCTTTCTCCTGATACCCTCGAACATATTGATGTATCTCCACGTCCCGATTATTCAGTAAACGATGAATATTCAGTAGATGTGCTGTTTGAGTTTACCGATAATGCGTCTGTTTTCACAGGTCCTTGTCCGGTAAACGATTCCTTGCTTGTTTACGGCAACTCTCTTGGACTTGTAAAAGGCATCAAAGTCCCGTCCAAAGAGATAGCATGGGAAAAAGAATATAAGGGCTCTGTCTTTTCGACACCAGTTACCGATGGTCAATGTGTTGCTTTTGGAACTGTTGAAGGAAATATTATTGGACTCAATGCTTTCGATGGCGGTGAGATGTGGCAGGTTAATGCCGGTACTCCTGTTTTGGCTGAAGGTGTTGTGAATGACGGCCATCTTTATATTGGAGGGGGTCAGAGTGCATTTTTTAAAATTGATATGTCAAATGGCGAGGTTGTATGGATGTTTGATGAAATTAACGGGCTTGTGCAGGGTAAACCGGCAATTGGGAAAACCGAAGTCGTTTTCGGTGCATGGGACCGTCATCTTTACAGTCTCGATAAAGAAACCGGGGAGCTAAACTGGAAATGGAACAATGGCACTTCTGTTCAGCTTTATTCTCCCGGAAATATAGCCCCTGCTATTGCAAATGACCGGGTATTTCTGGTTGCTCCCGACCGTTATATGACTGCCCTTGACAGAAGAACAGGAGAGGTTATTTGGCGCACTGATAAGCATCAGGTTCGCGAATCCATGGGGCATAGTCCCGATGGCAAACAAATATATGCCAAGCTGATGAACGATTCTATTATTGCCATGTCTTCGGAATCAAATAGTCCTGAAACATTATGGGCTATTGATGCCGGAATTGGGTATGATCATAATCCTTGTCCTTTAGCCGCCAACAAAAAAATGGTAATTGGCGCCACTAAAAATGGATTGATTTCTGCCATTGCGGCTGATGGAGAAAAAGTATTATGGAAACATAAAGCCGGCAACTCATCTGTAAATAAGATGGTGATTGATAATGATTCAAGTTTATGGCTGACCCTTATGGAAGGTCGTGTATTAAAATTAGTTTATCCTTAAATTTTAAATTAGTAGTATTTTTATTTAATTAATGTTAAATCAGTTAAATTAACTATTATGATGACAAAAAAAATCTCGTTTTTTTTAGCTCTCTTTTGCTGGTTCACAAGCTATGCAATAGGGCAAAACATTACGGGGGAGGTTCTTGATGAACAAACCGAAGAACCAATTCCTGGTGTAAATATTGTACTAGTTGGGACCAGCACTGGCACAATTACTGACATGAATGGTGAATTTGAACTTAATTTGCCATCTGAAACTGCTCAGGTAGAGTTTTCCTTTATTGGTTTTGATAAAAAGGTTATTGATGCTCAAGCCGGTGAGCATTATCAGGTAATGCTAGTTTCTAGTGATCTGATGCTTGAGGATGTTGTAGTTGTGGGTTATGGTACTCAACAGAAAAAGAACCTGACGGGTTCCGTTTCCAGTGTCAATGTAGAGGAATCTCTTGAAAACCGTCCCATTACTGATGTTGGGAAAGGACTTCAGGGAGTTTCTGCCGGACTTACCGTAACGCAGGCAACCGGGGATATCGGGCAGGATGCTGTGCTGAATCTTCGTGGAATGAATGGATCGCTGAATACTGATGCGAATCCCCTGATTCTGGTTGATAACGTGGAGGTTTCAAGTCTCTCGATGATCAACCCCGATGATATTAAAGAAATATCTATCCTGAAAGATGCAGCCTCCGCCTCAATTTATGGAGCCCGCGGTGCTTGGGGTGTGATCCTTATTGAAACCAAGTCCGGAGAATATGATAAAAAAACTCAGGTCAGTTACAGCAACAACTTTTCATGGAATACACCTACTGAACTTCCTGAAATTTCCGGTACTGTTGAAGGAGCTACGATGGAGCTTGCTTCAGGTCGCCGGGTTGATCCCAACAGGGATGTGGTTGGACTTCTCAACATGTTCTATGATGAAGAAGGCATTCAAAAAATGAAAGACTGGCGTCAGCAGTATGGCAATCAGGATCTAGGACCTGAAATGGAACTTGGACGGGATTTTGAGTACCGTGACGGAAGATGGTTTTATTATCGTCCCTGGGATACACAAGAGATGTTTCTTCGTGACTGGACACCGCAACAAAAGCATAATGTTAACGTGAGCGGAGGTAGTGAAAAAACTTCTTTCAATCTGTCTTTCGGGTTTCTGGATCAGAAAGGTTCTTTAAAACCTAAAACCGACCAATTTAATCGCTACAATGCGACTATGAATCTTCGCTCAAAGGTTACTGATTGGTTGACATTAAGAGGAAGAGCTATGTTCTCAAAGGCCAACAAGCAATCCCCCTATTCTTTTGGCGGGACCACTTATGACCCTTGGTACTATATGTTGCGTTGGCCTAAGTCTTATCCTTACGGAACGTATGAAGGAAAACCTTTCCGTAATGCTATCACCGAAGTGAATCAGGCCAAAATGGTTGAGGAGAAAGAAACCATGCAGCGTGTCAACCTAGGATCTACCATCAATCTGGCTGAAGGCTGGACGCTGGATTTGGATTACACTTACACCGAGAACAATGACCATACAAAACGTCCTGGTGGATGGGTCAACGGTATCAATCACTGGTTTCAAAGTGGCGAGGATATGGAATCCGCTTATGGAAGATTTACCAGCAGCGGGCACAATATGGTGGAATATTACTCCAACTGGGATGAAACCAGCACATTTAAGGCCTTTTCTACTTATGAAAAAGATTTGAATGATCATTCTTTCAAATTGATAGGTGGTACCGACGTGGAAACTTATGAATACTGGAGACATGACTCTGAGCGTCGTACTTTAATTGACCGTGACAAGCCTGAGCTTGGACTGGCAACCGGAGATCAATATATTGGGAGTGGTCGCAGTCATTGGTCTACCATGGGTGTTTTCGGTCGTGTCAACTATTCCTTCAAAGACCGTTTTCTCTTAGAAGTTAACGGACGTTATGACGGTTCTTCCCGTTTTCCTGAAGTAGATCAATGGGGTTTCTTCCCTTCTTTTTCCGCAGGATACCGGATTACTGAAGAGCCCTGGATGGATTTTGTGAAACCTTATCTTTATTCGCTTAAATTTAGAGGATCCTGGGGATCTATTGGAAACCACAACGTGGGAACCAACACTTTTGTGTCTACAATGAATACGTACAATTCCAACTGGCTGATAGGTAGTCAGAACATGCAGACACTTTCCAGTCCACGAGTTGTACCTGCTTCTTTGACATGGGAAACCGTGACAACTGTTGACGTTGGATTCGACGCCCGTCTGTTTGACAATACAGTTGGTTTGGTTTTTGACTGGTATCAACGGACCACAAGCGATATGGTTACTACCGGTGAGACGTTGCCCAATACGTTTGGTTCAGCTGCACCACAGCAAAACTTTGGCGAAGTAACCACTAACGGCTGGGAAATCACAGTTGACTGGCATCATCAGTTTGCCAATGGTCTTAAGCTTAATGCCGATGCTTCTCTTTGGGATTTTCAGACAAAGATCACCAAGTTTGCCAGCGAGGACACATACATTTATGGAAATTATGAAGGTAAACAAATCGGTGAAATCTGGGGATATGAAACCGATCGCCTGTTTACAGAAGATGATTTTGTAACAGATAATGATGGCGACATTGCCCGGGAAGATGATGGTTCCTACCAGATGAAAGATGGTATTCCTAATCAGGATGTATTTGAGGCCGGTTGGTTCTATTATGGCCCTGGTGATGTGAAATTAAAAGACCTGGATGGTGACGATGAGGTTAATTATGGCAGCAACACTGTTGAAGATCATGGCGACCTGAAGCGTATCGGTAATGAAACTCCGCGTTATCAGTATAGTTTCCGCCTTGGTGGTAGTTTCAGAGGTTTTGATATGAATGTGTTCTTCCAGGGCGTTGGAAAACGTGATTTCTGGGCCACAGGTCCGGTTGCTATTCCCGGTTCAGGAGATGCGTGGTATGAACATCACGAAGATTACTGGACTCCCGAGAATAAGGGCGCTTTTTATCCCAGACCAACTAATCATGCATGGGTCAGTAGCGGAAAGAACTTCCTCCGGCAAACCAGATATCTTTCAGACATGTCTTATTTGAGATTGAAAAACCTGACTGTTGGATATACTTTGCCCAACAATCTTACCAGTCGCGCAGGCATTGAAAAGTTGAGGGTCTATTTTAGCGGAGAAAATCTATTTGAATTTGACAATATGAAAATGCCAATGGACCCTGAAACTGGCTCCAGGTCTGGTGGGAACTGGTTTACTTACGGGCGTTCCTATCCCTTCCAACGGAATGTTTCTGTAGGACTTCAAATGACATTGTAAAATTTTAAATAAAAATGGATATGAAATATTTAAATATATTGTTGATTTTTACAGCTCTTATTGCTTTGATGAGCTGTGAAGACGACTTGCTTGATAAACAACCCATCGACCAGATGACCGATGGGAACTACTGGACCAGTGAAAGCAATGTGGAAACTTTTTCATATGGTTTTTACGGACATTCCTTCGAAGGATATGGTTCAGGCTGGACATGGGGTAATTACTTTACCGGTCAAAGTCTGAATGATGACTTTGCGCCTACAACACCTACTCCCTTTACTAAAAATGTGCCCACTGCAGGAGGAGGATGGGGCTTCGTTTATGTACGAAAAGCCAATCTGATGCTGGATCGCATCGATCTAGTTCCCATGAGCGAAGAGGACGCTAACCACTGGAAAGGAGTGGCCCGGTTTTTCCGTGGGCTGGAATATGCAAATCTTGTACAACGTTTTGGCGATGTTCCATGGTTCGACCGTGTGCCTGAATCTGAGGACAAGGATTATTTGTATAGACCCAGAGATCCCAGGTCGGAAGTTATGCAAAATGTGTTAGCTGATTTTGAGTTTGCTGCTGAGCATGTCCGGGATGATGTCGGGAATGATGGTTTGGTGGTTAATAAACCTGTTGTGTTGGCGTTCATGTCAAAATTTATGTTGTGGGAAGGAACCTGGCAGAAATACCATGATGTGCCCAATTCCGATTCTCAGCAATTGTTGGAAGCTGCCAAATGGGCTAGTAACCAGATTATTGAGAATTATGGATATGCTGTGGAGGATGATTACCGGGGCTTGTTCAACAGCCTTGATCTTTCCGGAAACCAAGAAATGATCATGTACCGCAAATATGAAGAAGGGGAATTGACTCATTCTTTGATGTCATATCAAAATACAGAGCCTCAAACTGGTGCTTCAAAGGACTTAATTGATTCTTATCTTTGTTCCGACGGATTGCCCATTTCCCTGTCAGCCGAATACCAGGGTGATGATGGCATTGAAAATGTGATGGCCAACCGTGACTCACGTATTTATGGCACTTTTGTGAGTGATGAACTCAGGCTCAACGGGATTGTTGGCACTTATTCCACAACGGGTTATGCCAGCCATAAATTCCTGAATGACGATATTAAGGATGAAAGCATTTACTCTGGTTCCCTCAATCCCACTGATGCGCCTATTATTCGATACGGTGAGGTTTTGGTCAATTATGCCGAAGCTTGTGCGGAATTGGGTGATCTTACTCAGGCCGATCTGGACAAATCCATCAACAAGCTTCGCGCCCGTGGAAGCAATCCTTTACCAGATTTGCAAATTATTGGTGGACAGCCGGCTGTTAATGGGGCTGTCTATGAAGATCCGGAAAGAGATCCGGATGTGCCGGCTATGATCTGGGAAATTCGTCGTGAGCGGAGAATTGAACTGGTATTCGAGGGCTTGCGCCTTGGCGACCTTAAACGTTGGAAAAAGCTCGGGTATACCGATACTAAAGAGAATGAAGACATCAATCGAGGAGCTTATATAAGTTTCGCAGAATATCCGGGAGCCGAAGGAAATGTCTTTATTGAAGGTGGTGCTGATGAAGGTTACATCGTGCCGGCTCATCAGGAAGAAACCCATCGGACTTTCACCGATGAGCGGGTATATCTGAACCCACTGCCGCTTAATCAAATTGCCCTTTACGAGGACAATGGCTACTCCCTGGAACAAAACCCCGGTTGGGAATCGGAATAATTTTTATTCATTTATCAAAAAAAGGTCGCTTTTCGAAGTGGCCTTTTTTTGATTGTTAACGATATTTAAATTGAAGCAATGAAAACAAACTGTTTTGACATGATATGGTTAAGATGGGTTTTTGCAATGATTTTTTTTCTTGGAAGTGTCGTTCAAGCTGAGGAGGTTATTGTAGGTGCAAAACGCACTTCAGAGTATTTCCCACTTCTGAAAGATCAGCGAGTTGCTGTTTATTCCAATCATACGGGTATGGTGGGTGACGAACATCTTGTTGACCTGTTGATGCGAAATAAATTTGATGTGGCGGGGATTTTTTCTCCTGAGCATGGATTTCGGGGTAAGGCTGATGCGGGGGAGCATGTTTCCAGCTCTGTTGATGAGAAAACGGGTATCCCCATTTACTCTTTGTATGGTGGTGGAAAGGATGTGTTGTCCGAAACTGTTTTGGATAAATTCGACGTTCTGGTGGTGGACATCCAGGACGTGGGATTGAGATTTTACACCTATTACAGCACAATGGTTAAGCTGATGGATGTTTGTGCGATCCATGATAAGAAAGTGCTGATCCTTGACAGGCCTAATCCTAATGGACATTATGTTGACGGGCCTATTTCCGATATGAAACATCAATCGGGTGTGGGCTGGTTGCCTATTCCTGTGGTGCATGGGATGACACTGGGCGAAATTGGGCGGATGGTAAATGGTGAGGGGTGGTTGAAGGATGGAATTAAATGTGACCTTACAGTAATCGTGTGCGACAATTATACACATCAGACACTTTATGAATTGCCCGTTCCGCCATCTCCCAATCTTCCCAATATGAAATCGGTTTACCTGTATCCTTCTACCTGTTATTTTGAAGCCACCCCGGTTAGTCTGGGGCGGGGTACTTCCAAACCGTTTCAGGTTTACGGACATCCCAATATGAAAGGGTACGATTTTAGTTTTATCCCACGCAGCATGCCTGGTGCCAAAAAACCGCCGCAGTTGAATAAAAAATGTTTTGGAGTTGATTTGACCGGCATTCCTGACGAGGTCATTTTTGAGAGGGGAGTTGATCTTACTTATGTCATTGATGCCTATAATAATCTTAATATGGGAAATCATTTTTTCAGACCTCGCTTTGAAAAATTAATTGGAGTTGATTACGTGCGGAAGATGATTATTGATGGCAGCTCTGCAGAGGAAATTGCAGCCATGTGGATTGAAGATGTTGAAACCTTTAAAGATCAAAGACGTCCGTATTTACTCTATGAAGAGTAGTATCGTACTGTTTTATTCTTGTTTGGATGTGCAATAGTCCGCTCACCTTTGAAAACAAGCTATTCGCCAGTTGTTTAAATTAAAATAAACCTAAGATGTTAAGACTTTGTTCCTCAGTGCGATACAATCAATCTAACATCTAATCCCGGATGGTCGGGACTAACTGTAGTATAATCTAATGAATTTCACTCGTTCTTCGTTAATGATCAATTTGAATTTAGAATGTTAAAATAAAGGAAAATGAAATACGCAACTCTTGTTTTTTTTACCGTCCTTTTTGGTTCTTTCTTCTCCTCAGCATTCAGTAATGATGTAATTGTTGGGGCAGAACGAACATCAGAATATTTTCCTCTTCTTGAAGGTCAGCGAATCGCTGTTTACTCCAATCATACGGGTATGGTGGGTGATGAACATCTGATTGACCTGCTGATGCGAAATAAATTTGATGTGGCGGGCATTTTTTCACCTGAACATGGATTTAGGGGTGAGGCTGATGCTGGCGAGCATGTTTCCAGTTCTGTTGATAAAAAAACGGGTATCCCCATTTACTCTTTGTATGGTGGTGGAAAGGATGTCTTGTCCGAAACTGTTTTGGATAAATTCGACGTGCTGGTGGTGGATATCCAGGACGTGGGTTTACGGTTTTATACCTATTACATAACAATGGTTAAACTGATGGATGTTTGTGCCATTCATGATAAAAAAGTGCTGATCCTTGACCGGCCTAATCCCAATGGACATTATGTTGATGGTCCTATTCTCGACATGAAACATAAATCGGGTGTGGGATGGCTGCCGATCCCGGTGGTGCATGGGATGACACTGGGCGAAATTGCCAGGATGGTGAATGGGGAAGGATGGTTGAAGGATGGAATAGAATGTGATCTTGCAGTAATTCCCTGCGACAATTATACGCATCAAACGCTTTATGAATTACCCATTCCACCCTCTCCCAATCTTCCCAATATGAAATCGGTCTATTTGTATCCTTCTACCTGTTATTTTGAAGCCACACCGGTTAGCCTGGGGCGTGGAACTTCCAAACCGTTCCAGGTATACGGGCATCCCAATATGAAAGGGTACGATTTTTGTTTTACACCCCGCAGCATGCCTGGTGCCAAAAAACCGCCGCAGTTGAATAATAAATGTTTTGGAGTTGATTTGACCGGCATCCCTGATGAGGTGATTTTTGAACGGGGGGTTGATCTTACTTATGTTGTTGATGCCTATAATAATCTGAATATGGGAAATCATTTTTTCAGACCTTTCTTTGAAAAATTAATTGGAGTTGATTATGTGCGGAAGATGATTATTGATGGCAGCTCTGCAGAGGAAATTGCAGCCATGTGGACTGAAGATGTTGAAACCTTTAAAGATCAAAGACGTCCGTATTTGCTTTATGAAGAGTAGTATCGTACTGTTTTATTCTTGTTTGGATGTGCAATAGTCCGCTCACCTTTGAAAACAAGCTGTTCGCCAGTTGTTTAAATTAAAATAAACCTAAGATGTTAAGGTTTTGTTTCTCAATGTGATACAATCAATCTAACATCTAATCCCGGATGGTCGGGACTAACGTTCTATTGGATATGGTCAGATTAATTTTATTTTCCTGGATCATTATTGAAAGTTTTGTGAATCTTATTAATCCGGTGGTTCTATCCGGCATGAAATTGGATTCTGTTTCTGTTGATAACGGAAAGGATGTAATTGGGAATGATCCACGGAATACGGGAGTTGTTTCTGCAACAGATTATCAAAATAGCCTTGTTTTACTTAGAAATGCAAAGCAGGAAATCCCTTTCCGGAATCTGGATGATGGTAATTTTGCCTGTGTTGTTGTGGGCGATGCTCCCATTTTCTCAGATAGAATAAATGATTATTTTGAAATGCCAACTTTTTTAGTTCAAAAGGAAGAAATAGAGGAGATTATTTCGGTTCTGAACTCACTTGAGCAATATGATCGGGTCATTGTTGGTATGGCCGAAAATGATATTTCGCAATTCTACAAACAATTTATTACTGAATTTTTATTAGATAAAGGGGCAACTGTTGTCTTCTTTGGCAGTCCTGATGACATTATCGGATGGAATCAACTGGACCAGGTATCCACACTTTTGCTGGCAGAAGGAAATGCGGATCGTACTCAGGATTTTTCAGCTCAGGCTTTGTTTGGTGCCATGCCAATAAACGGACAATTGAAGGAATCGGTTTCCGGGATTTTTGTTCGTGGTGAAGGTCTAATGACTGAGGGTAATTTTCGTTTAAAATATTCCAGTGCTGCAGAATTTGGTCTGGATCAGGAACGTTTATACTCCCGGGTTGACAGTGTCATAAAAAACGCCATTGAAAATAAAGCTTTTCCCGGATGCCAGGTTTTGATGGCCGCAAAAGGAACAGTGGTTTTTAATAAATCATATGGACACCACACTTATGATAAACGCACCAGTGTTATAGATACAGATCTCTATGACCTGGCTTCTGTGACTAAGATTTCCGGTCCTCTTCCGCTTTTAATGCAGTTGAACGGAGATGGGGTTCTTGATTTGGATGAGCCTTTTAGCAATTATTGGACCGATTGGCAGAAAGGATGGTTTCACAGATCCAATAAAGATACGCTCACACTCAGGGAAATTTTAGCGCATCAGGGCAGACTTATTCCATATCTTAATTTCTGGAGAGAAACCAAGCGAAAAGGAAGATTCAAAAGACGTTTATATCGCAGTGAACCTGAAGCTGGTTTCACAATCGAAATTGATGATCATTTGTTTCTTCGTGACAATTTTAAAAAGAAGATTTATCGTGCAATCAGAAAATCTGATCTTTTGGAAGAGGTCGAATATAGGTATTCAGGGCTGTCTTTTTTGGTTTATCCTGAAATGATTTCGGAGCTGACTGGTAGGGATTATGAATCTTTGCTGTATGATTCCGTCTTTAATCCCCTTGGGGCATCACGAATTATTTACAATCCTTTACAAAAGGGTTTTTCAAGCAGGGAAATTGCTCCCACCGAAGATGATCAATTTTTTAGAAGAAATCTTATGCATGGCCGTGTTCATGATGAGGCTGCTTCGGTTTTGGGCGGCGTGAGCGGTAATGCGGGGCTGTTTGCCAATGCCAATGATCTGGCCAAGTTGATGCAAATGTATTTGAATAAGGGAAGTTATGGCGGCGAACAGATAATCCCAAAGGCTGTTATGAATGAGTTCACCAAAGTTCAGTATCCTGAAAATGAAAACCGCCGCGGTTTGGGTTTTGATAAGCCACTGTTAGAAAATTGCATGAAAGACGACGAAGATGCTTATCCGATTCCTGAAGCATCGTCATCCAGTTTTGGGCATGGAGGGTTTACCGGAACTTTTGTTTGGGTTGATCCGGAGTATGAAATCGTGTATGTTTTTTTATCAAACCGGGTGTATCCCTCTCGTTCTCATGATGCCTTGTATAAGTACAATGTACGAACGACCATTCAACAGATCTTTTATGAAGAAATTGAATCGATGCGTGGTAATTGATGATTTACTTTTTCGAATTTCCGTCATTAAAAGTGTCTAACCTAAAAGTTTTGGAGTATAATGTGTTTATGACAGTTTTGGCATGGGCCATGGAAGTGGCCAATTTGAATAACGCTCCCGGATAAAATCGGAACAGGCAGAGTGTACCTCGGGACAACTTGAATTAATGAAACAAGTCCCCGGATGGGGCCGACCGAAAACTCTTAACTGCTGCTTGATACAAAAATATGTCATCGGTAACGAAACGAAGTAACCTCTTCTCAACATTGAAATTTACAGCAGACAATTGTGTTATATAATGAAGGACATATCAGATCTTAGAAGGTTATCAAAAAAAATTTCCAGGCTGTTAAAACCTGCGCAAGTGTTTACTGATCCTCTTTACACGCTTGCCAAAGGAACCGATGCGAGTTTTTATCGTCTTATTCCGCAAATGGTAGTTCAGGTGAAGAATGAAAAGCAGCTTGTTGATGTATTAAAGGAGTGTTCGCATCAGAAAATTCCGGTTACTTTTAAAGCAGGAGGCACAAGCCTGAGCGGACAGACTATTACGGATTCACTTTTGATTGAGATTGGCGAAGGGTTTTCTGGTTATGAAATTTCTGATGACGGGCGGTTTGCTTCTTTTCAGTGTGGTATTACCGGCGGACTTGCCAATGCCAGACTTGCTTCCTACGGGCGGAAACTGGGTCCCAGTCCTGCTTCTGTAAATTCAGCACGGGTTGGTGGCATCGTATCGAATAATGCCAGTGGATCCAGCTATGGAATAAGATATAATAGTTACAATACAATTCGGGGCATGCGTCTGGTAATGTTCGATGGAACTGTTCTGGATACCCGCGATGAAACTTCGAAAAAATCTTTTCTTTCCACTCATTCAGGGATGCTTTCCCAACTGTCAGAATTGGGCAAACGGGTTCGGGAGTCTTCATCCATGCGCCGTAAAATTGAGCATAAGTTTGAACTTAAAAATACCTGTGGCTATGGTGTTAACTCGCTGATTGATTTTGATGATCCTTTTGATATTCTGGAGCACTTGATGGTTGGCTCGGAGGGTACACTGGGTTTTATCTCAGAAGTGACTTTCGAAACGGTTCCCGAACTGCCGCTGAAAGCCACATCCATGGTTTACTTTCCGGACATTAAACTGGCCTGCGAAGCCATAGTGCCCCTTAGGGAGTGCATGGTGAGTGCTGCCGAATTAATGGACCGCAACGCTTTGCGGTCTGTGCAGGACAAGCCCGGGATGCCTTCTGTGCTAAAGGAACTTGATGATGAGTCGGTAGCTTTGCTTATTGATACATCTGCCACCGATGAGGAAACGTTGCTCATGCAAATGAAGGAAATTGAGGATGCACTGGCACCGTATTCAACTCTTTATCCGGTGGCGTTTACCCGCGATACCAAGGAATATTTGCGGTTATGGAGTGTCCGCAAAGGACTTTTTACATCAGCAGCTGCCGGCAGGCCTACCGGAACAGCTTGTATTATTGAGGATCTGGCTTTCAGAGCTGATGTGCTGGGAAATGCGCTTGTAGATCTGAAGCAATTAATCGAAAAATTTGAATACCACGGCTACGTAATCTGGGGCCATTTGCTGGATGGGAATATTCATTTCGTTATAATGCCCGATTTTAAGGATGCCCAAGGGGTGGATAAGTACCGGCGGTTTATGGACGAGCTGGTAAACCTGGTGGTGGATAAATATGATGGAAGCCTAAAGGCTGAACATGGCACGGGCAGGAATATGGCACCTTTCGTGAGTAAAGAATGGGGACAGGATATCTACCAGGTGATGCGGGAGATAAAAAATATTTTTGATCCTCATGGAATTTTAAATCCCGGAGTGATCATTAACGATGATCCGGAGATTCATCTTAAGAATCTGAAACCATTGCCTTCTGCACATGAACTCATAGATACCTGTATTGAATGTGGATTTTGCGAAGTGAACTGTCCTTCAAAAAATATTACGCTCACTCCGCGGCAACGAATTGTGGTTTACCGGGAGATGGAACGTCTTTCTCATCAAACTGAGAGTTATAAACAACTGAAGATTCTCAAAAAGGGGTTTGACTATCATGGCGACGCCACTTGTGCTACGGATGGTTTGTGCGAATTGGCGTGTCCGGTTGATATCAATACCGGAAAACTGGTGAAGGAACTTCGTTTTAATGCTCAGTCGGCTGCTGCCAACAGAATGGCTTCCTGGATTGCTGCCAACATGGACAAAGTAACATTGTCGGGAAGAATAATACTTTCTCTGGTTGGTGGATTTCAGAGGTTGTTGGGAAATACAATCATGGGTGGAGCTTCAATGTTTTTATTCAGGATATCCGGTCACCGTATACCTCTTTGGAATCCGGCAATGCCACGTGGGGCTTCGTCATCGAAATATATTAACAAAACGGATTCTGATGATAGGGATGTTGTTGTGTATTTCCCCACCTGCATCAACCGTACCATGGGAAATTCAATTGATTATGGGAAAGAAATGTCTGTTGTTCAAAAAACGGAAGACCTCTTGTCGAAGGCCGGTTTTAAAGTGGTTTTTCCTGAGAATGTGAACAATCTCTGTTGCGGAATGGCTTTCGACAGCAAAGGATTTAAGGCCCAGGGCAT
>JBEPWN010000005.1:0-28913 GCA_041642395.1 Marinilabilia sp.
ATCTATTACCGCCGGACTGATAGATGTATTTAATATTCCACAAGAGGAGGCCCATTCTGTTGCACGGATTTCAGGAGGTGATTTTGTGAAGGCACGTGATATCATCAGCAACAGTGATGAGAAACAGCTTTTTCATGATATGTTTGTGACTGCCATGCGGAATGCGTATTCCGGAAAGCTGGATGAAATCATGAAATGGGTAGATAAAACCGTTGCTATGCCTAAAGAACAATTGAAAAATATGTTGCTTTATTGCATCGATATTATGCGCGAAAGCTACATTGCTAATTATGATATTGCGGAACTGGTTTATACCACACCCGCTGAAAATGAATTTATCAACAAGTTCAAATCTTTTGTGAACGATCGCAATGTTGAGGCAATGGTCGATGAATATTCATTAGCCCTTTCTCATATTGAACAGAACGGTAACATCAGACTTGTTCTTTTTGATATGTCAATAAAGGTCAGTAGTTTATTTCGTTCAGCAAACAGTCTGGTCTGATTTGACCCCATGAATATAAATAATATATACTCAGAGAGCATATTGCTTTTGACAATGATTTGGCCTTTGCCGTTTCCCCGTCATTTTTCAGGGGTTTTATTGCTGAAAGCTTTGACATTGAGGATGCATATGATCGTGAATAAAATGCGATTATGCAAAACATCTCCGGATGTTGGCTCCTTAGCTCTCTCCTAAAATGAACACCAAAATGGATAATGAATCAATACCTCAAGATAGCAAATGTGATACTTGCAGCAGCCGTTGCGGAAAGTTAGATGTGTTTGACTGGCTTTCAGACATCCCCGAATCTGTTAGCGTTACGGACATTGTGGAAGTGCAATTTAAAAATACCCGAAAGGGATTTTATCGGAACAGCAATCAGCTAAAACTTAAACGAGGTGATGTGGTGGCCGTTGAAGCTTCACCAGGACATGATATAGGGGAGATAACTCTCACTGGTGAGCTTGTGCTTTTGCAGATGAAAAAAAATAATCTTAAGCCTTCTACTTATGAATTCAAACGTGTTTACCGGAAGGCCAAAACAGTTGATTTTGAGAAATGGACCGAAGCACGGGAGCTGGAACATGAAACCATGCTGGAGTCACGCCGGATTGCCGATAGATTGCGCCTAAACATGAAAATTGGTGACGTAGAGTACCAGGGCGACCGGACAAAGGCTATTTTTTATTATATTGCTGATGAACGGGTCGATTTCAGGGAACTCATTAAAGTATTGGCTGATCGGTTTAAAATTCGCATTGAGATGCGTCAGATCGGTGCAAGGCAGGAAGCCGGCCGTATTGGTGGAATTGGCCCCTGTGGTCGGGAATTGTGTTGTTCCACATGGATTACTAATTTTGTGTCTGTTACTACCAATGCTGCACGTTATCAGGAAATATCCCTGAATCCCCAAAAACTGGCCGGGCAGTGCGGTAAATTGAAATGTTGCCTTAATTATGAGTTGGATGCTTATATCGATGCACAAAAGGATTTTCCGCGAACCGATATCCCGCTTCGTACCGAGGATGAAGTTTTTTATCATTTTAAAACTGATATATTTAAACGCCTGATGTGGTATTCTTCCGGGCGTGAGAGTTCCGGTAATGTGGTGATGCTGAGTGTGGACCGGGTGAAGGAGATAATTGAAATTAACAAGTCGGGCAAAAAGGTGCCTAAACTTGCCAATGAGCCACTTGTTCTTCCTGCCAAGGAAATTGACTATACAAACATTGTGGGAGAAGACAGCATTACCCGGTTCGATGAGCAAAAAAAGAATGCGAAACGCCGAAAAAATAAAAGCCGGAAAGGCAGTAACAGATCAAATGATGGAACCAATTCAAATAGAAAACGCAGAGGTGACAAACCTTCGAATTCCTCCGGAAGCAAAAAATCTTAAAGTTTTTTTGATTCTGCTGCTGGCGCTGCTTGGCGCATGTAATCAAGGTGCGGTTTTTAATGAAACCGCTAATTTGGTTGAGGACACCTGGCATAAGGATTCCGTGTTGGTTTTTGATCCGGTGATAAATGATACTTCAAGAGTAGTAAATATCGGATTTTCATTAGAACATACCGCCGGTTATCCTTATAGCAATCTCTGGCTTTTTGTGGGAGTGAAAAGTCCGGGAGGCCAGATGCAAACCGATACAATAGAATATTTTCTGGCGGAGCCCGATGGAAAATGGATCGGAAAAGGAAATGATGCTTCGCGTACTCTCCACTGGCTTTATAAAGGAGGGGTGAAATTGGCACATCCGGGAGAATATATTTTTTCTGTACAACAGGGTATGCGCCGTGACTCATTGGCTGGTGTGAAATCGTTTTCTTTATGGATTGAAAAGGCTGAAACCCCATAGAAAACCATTCAAATATTCGTGGCTGTTCGGATATTAATTTAACCTTTAGAGAAATAATCGTTTTTACTGGAACCGAAATATTTGGATATCTCTGATTTTCATTTCCGGTGAAATGTAGAGTGGCGGTTTGTGGAATGCTAATTTTCAATAAATAATTGTGGGAAAGAATAAATTAAAGAAATTTGAAGAAATGGCCGGATATTCGCATGTGGTTGAGGCCTCTTTTGATGATGTGATTCATAACGATCATGCTTTGAAAGGTCGGTGGAATCATGATTTCTTTAAAAATGACAATCCAATCGTGCTGGAGTTGGGCTGTGGAAAGGGAGAGTATTCGGTGGGGCTGGGGAGAATGTTTCCGGATAAAAATTTTATTGGAGTTGACATAAAGGGCAATCGTATGCACCGGGGTGCTACCGATGCGTTGAACGAAGGATTGAACAATGTTGGATTTCTGCGTACCCGGATTGAATTGATTCATGCTTTTTTTGGTCAGGCCGAGGTTGATGAGATATGGCTTACTTTTCCTGATCCACAGATAAAGAAATTTAGCAAGCGACTTACAAGTACCCGGTTTCTGGAATCCTATTCCCGGTTTCTGAAACCGGAAGGCGTTATTCATCTCAAAACCGACAGCCTTTTTTTGTACACATATACCAGAGAACTGCTGAAACTTAACGACATTTTGCCTATTGCAGATGAAACCGACCTGTATGGAAACAGTTATGAAGATGATATTCTGGGGATCCAAACTTACTATGAGAGCAAGTGGCTGGCTCATGGCATTTCAATCAAATATCTGAAATTTGGGATTAATGGTGCTGAAGGACTAAACGAGCCTGATGTGGATATTGAACCGGACAATTATCGCAGCGCCGGCCGGGGGGTGAAGCCACGAAGACAAAAGATACAATAACTCCGTTACATTATTTACCAATGGGTCATCCGGAAGGATTTTTTTCCCGAGTTTATGAAGTGGTGAAAACAGTGCCCTTCGGCCGCGTTACCACCTATGGTGCTGTGGCTGCTGCGGTGGGCTCTCCGGGTGCAGGGCGCATGGTGGGGTGGGCTATGAATAAGGCTTTTTCCTATCCGGGTTTTGTGCCTGCTCACCGGGTGGTAAACCGCAAAGGTCTTCTAACCGGAAAACATGCTTTTCCAGGTCGGAAAACCATGCAGGAAATGCTCGATAGCGAGGGTATACGTGTAGAAAACGACCGCATTGCAGATTTTGAGAAGGTGATGTGGACGCCCCCTGTTACATGAGTTTATCTCCTATCCTTCGGAGAATTACAAATCTCTGCCAGCGGAATTCTCTGGCTTATTAAATGAACCTATGACCACTTGCTTTTTCAGGATTTTTTTTATCTTTGCTCTTAAGTTTAAAAAGTTTAAATAAAAGTAGTCATGAGTTTTTATCCCCAGTTGGTAACAGATGCCCTTAAGCATGTGATTCATCCTGCCAAAGAGAAAGATATTGTATCTCTCGGTATGGTTGAAGATGATATACGTATTGATGGGAAACGAATTAGTTTTAGTCTGAAGTTTGATCGGGCCAATGATCCTTTTGTTTCTGCGATTAAGAAGGCCTCGGTTCAGGCCATTAAAAAATATGTAGGTGAAGATGCTGATATAGAGGGGAATATATTTATAAAAGTGAATCCCAGGCAACCGGTGACGGCACCCAAACTTTTACCTGACGTAAAAAATATTGTTGCCGTAGCTTCGGGCAAAGGTGGAGTTGGCAAATCAACCATTGCCAGTAATCTGGCAGTGGCACTTTCCAATATGGGTTACAAAGTGGGTTTGTTGGATGCCGATATTTTCGGACCTTCCATCCCTAAAATGTTCCACACCGAAGATGCACGTCCGGTCATTCGAAAAGTAGAAGGCAAAGACCGGATCGTTCCCGTAGAAAAGTATGGTGTGAAAAATCTGAGCATCGGATATTTTGTTAACCCCAATGACGCACTTGTCTGGCGCGGTGCCATGGCAACAAATGCTCTGAAACAGTTGATCAGTGATGGCGACTGGGGAGAGCTTGATTATCTGCTACTTGATCTCCCTCCGGGAACCAGTGATATTCATCTTACTGCCGTGCAAACTATTTCGCTCACCGGCGCGGTTGTGGTAAGTACTCCTCAAGAGGTTGCACTGGCCGATGCACGGAAAGGAATTAGTATGTTTACCGGAGAAAAAATAAATGTGCCCGTTCTTGGGTTGGTTGAAAACATGGCCTGGTTTACTCCTGCTGAGTTACCCGGGAATAAATACTACCTTTTTGGCGAGGGAGGTTGCAAACGTTTGGCTGAAGAGTTAAATGTAGCGCTGCTGGGTCAGATACCTATTGTGCAGAGCATTCGAGAGGGTGGTGATCGGGGCGAACCTTCTGCACTTAATGCGGATAGCATTACCGGAAAGGCTTTTAACGAACTTGGGAAGGCTGTTGTGAAGGCAGTAGAAGACCGTAATCAAAACCTTCCTCCTACTTCAGTTGTTGAAGTTACCAGAACGTAAACGCGTATGAATATGGATAAGGATGAAATAGTTGGCCGGGTGAAAGAGGCTCTTGACAGTGTGCGACCATATCTCCAGTCAGATGGTGGGGATATTTCATTTGTGGAACTTACGGATGATTTGCGCGTTATTGTAAAATTAAGCGGTGCTTGTGAAGGATGTCCAATGAGCATGCAGACTCTTAAAGGGGGCGTGGAAATGGTAGTGAAACAAAGAGTCCCTGAAATACTTGAAGTGGTTGCTGTGCCGGATTAGTATTGGTCATCTTTCTTTTGCTGTTTCAGCAAATTGTAAATCGTTGATTTTCCTATACCCAGCTTCTCTGCTACTTCTATGACGTTGTTGTATTTTTTCAGGAAATGAAGAATGATCTGCTCATTGTATTCTTTCAGGGTTAGTTCTTCATGTAGGATTTTAGGGGCTGGTTCGGAATGACTGAATACCACATGTTTTTCTTTTACCGTTTCATCGTTTGTAAGGACTGCCCCCAGCTCAACTACTGCTTTTAGTTCCCGTATGTTGCCCGGATAATTGTGTGACAGAAGTTTCTTTTTTGTCAATGATGATATGATTTTGGAGGACATGTTGTTTTGATGGCAGAATTCGGCAAGAAAGAAATCTGCCAGAATTATTATGTCGTTGCCACGGTCCCGAAGGGGAGGCACGGTGACGGGCAATCCCATTAAAAGATAATACAAGTCTTCTCTAAATGTTTTGTTTCTGACAGCTTGCAACAAATCTTGACTGGTTGACGTGATAATCCGGCATTTGATTGGAATTTCTTCATGTCCGCCTATCCGGTTGATTTTTTTATCCTGCAATATATTTAACAAAGATAGTTGCATGTCTGCATCGAGATCGGCAATTTCATCCAGAAACAGTGTTCCTTCCCCGGCTTCTTCGAATTTGCTTTTAGTAGTCATCAATGCATCGGAAAAAGCCCCTTTTTCAATGCCAAACAGGCAGTTTTGCAGTTGTTCTCTCGTGAGTACTCCTGTGCTTAGTGTTATGAAGGGATGCGATTTTCGTGGTGAGTTGTAATGGATGGTTTTTGCAGTAAGTTCTTTACCTGTACCAGTTTCTCCATGAAGCGAAACATTTATGTTGGGAACTTTTATTGCTTTTTCAATAAGGCTGAAGGTGTTTTTTATGGCCGGGCTGTCTCCTTTAATTGTCTGATGGAAATCATATTTGGTGGAAACTTCCTGTTTTAGCTCTGCCAGTTCCTCTTTTAGACGTTTATTGCCTGTAATTTTATTTACTGTATGAATGAGGCGTTCACTGATATTCTCATCTTTGGTAATATAATCATAGGCTCCTTCTTTAAGCAATTGTACCGCCAGGGGAATGTTGTCCTGTCCGGATATGATGATAATCTCAATCTCAGGATTAAATTCTTTGATATGGCGCATAAGTTCTGTTCCAGAAATGTCAGGAAGCCCCAGATCGAGTGTCACCACGTCAGTGGAATAGGATAGTTTCGACAGAAAACTCTTCCCGTCCGGATGTGTTCCTACGTCGCTGGTGATGTTTTGCTTAAGAATGTGTTCTATCATCCGGTTGAATACCCGGTCGTCTTCTATGATATCGATTCTTATTTCCATTTTTTTGTGAATGTCAGTGAAGTTTGCTTCCGGAATAATTCTTAGTCATAATACAATTATCCTCACCAGCATCAGACAAACTTCTTTCAGATGATTATCTTTGTTTTTTGTAAAAGTATTTTTTCTTAAGCACTTTGGGAAATAATTTTGCCGCAGGGTAGTTTATAATATATTATCAGTCTGATTTTGTACATGAAAAAAAGATATCTCTTTTATTTTTTGTTGGTTTTCCTGATTACAGGATGTTCCACACAGAAAAATACCTGGCTTTCGCGAAGTTACCATAATCTTACGGCCAGGTATAATGTGCTATTTAACGGCCGGCAGAGTTTTGATCAGGGGCGGGAAAGCATGCAGGAGTCTCTCAAAGATGATTTCACCAATATTCTACCCATGTTTGCTTTCTCGGAAGAGGGAGGGGGGCAGGTCCCTTCATCACATATGACCCGTGCCATTCAGAAAGGACATAAACTTATTGATAAACATTCTATTACTGCCAAACCCGGAAGGGCCCCATCAGGCAGTAGTGATCAGTCATATCGTGATTACTACAATCAGAGGGAATTTAACCGATGGGTGGATGAGGCGTGGATGCTGATAGGTAAATCACAAGTTTATTCCCGGGAATGGTATGAAGCAGTGGGTGCTTTTCAAATGGTTTTGCAAACTTTTCCGGATAAAAATGTACGCTTTGAGGCAATGCTTTGGATGGCCAGGGCTTATATTGAAATGGATGAATTTGCAAATGCAAGGAGGCAATTGCAAATGTATTCTTCTGAAGTGCAGGATGAAAATCAGTATGGAGCTGAGGCCATGTCTACATATGCGTGGTTTTGGCTGGCACAGGGGGAGTATGATAAGGCGCTTGAATACTGTATTCAGGCATCAGAGAATGCCAAAGAGCGATGGCAGCGTATTCGTTGGCATTTTGTTTTGGGACAGGTTGCCGAAAAGACTGAGCAATGGGAAGTGGCCCGGCAGGCTTATGCTAAAGTGGTTAAATTGAATCCCGATTACAATGTTAGTATCCATGCCCAGATCAAAAGTACTTTGCTTGAAGGTGGTCCCGATAACCCGGAACCATCAAGAAAGGAGTTGATCCGGTATGCCAGGGAATATAAAAACCTTGAGTATCGTGATCAAATCTATTATGCTTTGGCAAAAACCTGGTTTTGGGAGGGGGATACTCTCAATGCACTTACAAATCTGCAACTTGCTGCCGGATATAGTGGTCAGAATCGTTCATTGGCTGGAAATATTTATCATCGCATGGCCGATGTATATTTTCATTGGAGTAATTATATTGCTGCTGATGCTTATTACGATTCTACTCTTACAACATTGCCTGACGATTATTCGGGAATAGGCGAATTAAAAACTTTAAAGAAGAAACTTGAACCTCTGGCAGAAAGCCTTAAGGCGATTCAGCATGAGGACAGTGTGCTAAGGATTGCTGCTTTGCCCGATGAAGAACGCGAGCAATTTATTGATAATATGCTTATTGAGATACAGCAGGAATCTGAGGATGCGGAATTCAGCGATAATTCTGACGATGCCTTTTTTTATCAGAATTTTGCCAATCGTGGAAATCGAAATTCTGATGAGTCCGGGAAATGGTATTTCTATAATCAGACCATGGTAAGTCTGGGGGAGATGGAATTTGAAAAACGATGGGGGCGCCGGGATTTGGCAGATAACTGGCGACGGGAGAATAAGAAAACTCAGCAACTCGCGGATGGCGGTACAGACGAAATGATGCCTTCCGATCCATTTGATGGAACTCCGCCGAAGCCTGAAGATGCCAAAAAAATGAGCAGTGAGCAGCAAGGTGGCAAATTGCCCGATCGAGAATCCCTGATTGCCGGATTGCCCTTGTCTTCTGAAGCTATGAAAATATCACATCGCAGAGTGCAGTCTTCCTTGTTTAATGCAGGACATGTTCTGTCTCACAATTTTGAAAAACACAACGAAGCTGTTGAATTGTTTGAACGACTATTACGTGATTATCCGGAAACAGAATACCGGATGCAAGCATTGATGGGCATCTACATGGCTTGTCGTAAGAAAAATGACCGTCGTTGCATGCAGCATTACGGAAAGGTAATCACCGATGATTATCCGCAGAGTCAATTTGCCGAATTTGTTGAAGATCCTGATTATTTTGAGAATCAGACTGCTTTTCGCCAGGAAATGGAACAGTTGTATGCCGATGCCTATAGCGATTTCAGAAATGGGTTATGGAACAGCGTTAAACGAAAAACAGAACAAGTCATTGATAAAGGTCATGATCCTCTAATGCCACAGGCAAAATTGTTGTTGGCTGTGGCTGAAAGTCAGTCAGGAAACCAAACAGGATTCAGATACCAATTGCAACAGATTGTGGAAAATTATTCCCAATCATTGCAGGGGCGCATTGCCTCACACTGGCTGAAAATGCTTGATGAAGGACATCAGCCTGAAATGTTTGAGTTGGCCCTGACTGGTATAGAATCACAGGATTCCGGGGATGCCATGGAACATGAAATAAAAGGATCTGGGCAGCAACAAGAGCAAATGGGAGAGTATGCATTTGATCCCGGTTCACCTCATTTTGTCATGCTGGTTGTTGATGCCGGTGCCGATATCAATCAACTCATGTTTCATCTTGCTAACTTTAATTTTGACCGCATTACAACCGGCAGTCTTTGGATTGAATCGAGAAGTATTGGTTCATCGATTAAAGTATTGGAAACAGGTCCGTTTGAAAACAGCAAAATCGGAATGGATTATTTTTACTCTTTGATAAATAATCCTTCTGTATTTAAAGTTAATAATGCAGGAGAGCCGGTTGTTTTGATGGTATCGGAAAGCAACAGGGATAAACTGGATGATGAAACCGGACTAAATGAATATAAACAGTTTTTCCTTGAGAAATATTTGCCCGGCAGCGATCCTTCTGCAATTGTTATCAATGACAGTGAAATTCCCGATTACTCTTACGTGGAAGAACAGATTCCGGGATTTTCATCGGTTTTTTCCCCAAATGAGGGCGAAGTATGGGGCATGATTATTGTTCAGAATGGAGAAGGTGATAAAGCCGGGGCTTTTAGATTTCTGCCTAATTTCTCACGCAGCATTGTTGGGTACAAAGTATCTGTTGACGATGAAATCCTTTTTGAAGATACAAATATTTTGCTGTTAAAATCTTTTAAAGAAATTTCGGATTTCGAAGAATTTAAACCGTCACTTCACGAAAATAAATACTGGAATTCTGATATTGGTGCAAAAGGATGGGATGTATATCCGATTTCGGCTGAAAATTACCAAAAATTGAAAGAAGAGGAGGGAGATTTGGAGGCGTATCTCGAATTTTTGGAGTTGTGATTTTTATTAAAGCAAAGAAATGGAAGAAATAAAAAAAATTAAAATACTTTGGGTTGATGATGAGATTGAACATTTGCGCTCTCACATAATATTTTTACAGGAAAAGGGCTTTGACATGGAAGTGGCCAGTAATGGCAATGATGCACTTAAAATCCTTGAAAAGCAAAGATTTGATTTGGTATTCCTGGATGAAAATATGCCCGGACTAAGTGGACTGGAAACTCTTTCGCGGTTGAAAGAGATTCGACCCAGTTTGCCGGTAGTTATGATTACTAAAAGTGAAGAGGAAGATATTATGGATCAGGCGATTGGGGCCAAAATTTCCGATTATCTAATTAAGCCGGTGATACCCAATCAGATCCTTTCGTCGATTAAGCGAAATGTGGACAGGCAGCGACTTGTTTCTCAGAAGGCCACCAGCGATTATCAGGCTGAGTTTTCCAATTTGGGATTCAGAATGAATGATCGACTGAATATGGATGAATGGAAAGATGTTTACAAAAAGCTTGTTTATTGGGAGCTGGAACTGGATAGTACCGATAGTCCTATGGACGAGGTTTTGAAAATGCAGAAAAACGATGCCAATCAGTTGTTTGCCCGGACAGTGAAAGATAATTATGCCGAATGGCTTGTCGATAATGAAGGGCCGCTTATGTCGCATCGGGTAATGAAAGATAATATTTTGCCTATGCTCGATAAGGGCGAGAAAGTGGTGATGATCGTGATTGATAACTTTCGACTCGACCAGTGGGAGGTTATCCGTCATGAGATTCGGACATTGTTTGAGGTTAAAACCGATCACGTTTATTGCAGCATTCTGCCCACAGCTACACAATACGCCAGAAATGCTCTTTTTTCAGGTTTGTTGCCATCACAAATTCAGGATCATTATCCCGAGTTTTGGACCGAAGACGATGAGGAAGGCAGTAGGAATCAGTATGAAGAGGAATTGATCGGAACTTTCTTTCAACGCATGCGGCGCTCTTTTTCTTATGGATATCACAAAATAAGCGATGCGGAGGCAGCACGAAAGCTTGTCGATAATTCTGCTCAACTCAAATCCAATGATCTTTCGGTATTGGTTTTTAACTTCGTGGATATGCTTTCGCATGCCCGGACCGAAATGAAAATGATTCGTGAACTGGCCTCTGATGAATCTGCCTATCGCTCACTCACTCGTTCGTGGTTTATGCATTCCCCTTTGTTTGATTTGCTGAAAAAACTCTCGGAAAACAAAATGAAAGTGGTATTAACATCTGACCACGGTGCCATCCGGGTGCAAAATGCTCTTAAAGTGATAGGCGACCGCAATACCAATACCAACTTAAGATTTAAACAAGGCAAAAATCTGGCATATAAGGCTAAAGATGTTTTTGAAGTTAAAAAACCTGAAGATGTATTTTTGCCGCGTATAAATATCTCTACTTCTTATATTTTTGCAAAGGGAAATGACTTTTTTGCATATCCCAACAATTACAATTACTATGCTAATTATTATAAGGATACATTTCAGCATGGGGGTATCTCCCTGGAGGAGATGCTGGTCCCACTGGTTGAATTGGTGCCCGTGTAACATTGGCGGACAATATAGCAGCAGTATACAAATATCCAGTTAGCCCAACGACCTGCCAACCTAATGTTCTATCAAATTTTTTTAGCAAAATATGAAGCATATATTTACAATTCATTCTGAAAATGATGTTGAACGTGTGGCCGCCGATTTTTTACCTCTGTTGCAAAAGCATAAAGTGGTGGCATTTTATGGAGAGATGGGAGTGGGTAAAACAACTTTTATTAAGGGTTTATGCAGGCAAATTGGGGTTTCAGGGCCGGTTACCAGTCCCAGTTTTGCCATTGTTAACGAGTATTCTGCCCAAAACGGTGAGGTTATCTTTCATTTTGATTTTTACAGACTAAAGAAAGTTGATGAGGTTTTTGATATGGGATACGAGGACTATTTTTTCAGTGATCACATTTGTCTGATTGAATGGCCTGAAAAAGTAGCGGATGTTTTACCCGCTAACCGGCTAGATGTTTTCCTGACAGAAAACGACAACGGTTCCAGGACTTTAACTGTGGAAGGATGAATTTTACATGTTAAAAATTTGAGCGATACCATAGATTTTTTTGTAACTTGACCCAAAATTATAGCTTAAATTGTTATGGGTGATATCGGAAAAAGCGCATCCTATTATTTTGCCATGAACCAAACCGGGCTCATGCCCAAGGAAGAAATGATGGAGGTGGGCCGGAAACAAAAATCCATGTCTTTTGGCATTCCCTGTGAGCGGGAAGAAGGTGAAAACAGGATTCCTTTAACTCCTCAGGGAGTAGAGTTGCTTGTAGCCAACGGCCATGAAATTGTAATTGAGAGTGGTGCGGGAAATGCAGCCAATTATTTTGATCATGACTTCTCTGAGGCTGGTGCTCGTATTGTCAATAATCATGAAGATCCTTTTCGTTGTAATGTGGTTCTGAAGCTTGCTCCCCCCGATAAGGAGGAGGCCCTGCTGTTGTCACCCGGACAGTTACTGATTTCCCTGCTGCACATGGTCAATCAAAACCGCGAATCCATTCAGCAACTGATGCGGCGCAAAGTAAATGCTGTGGCATATGAGTTTCTGAAAGATGAATCTGGTTATTATCCCGTTGTGCGGAGCATGAGTGAAATTGAAGGATATACGTCCATCATGATTGCATCAGAATACCTAAGCAAGGCCAAAGACGGAAAGGGAGTCTTGTTGGGAGGTATTACAGGTATATCACCAGCTGAAGTCGTGGTGATAGGTGCCGGAACGGCCGGCGAATTTGCCGTTAGAGCTGCTCTTGGTCTGGGATGTCAGGTTAAAGTGTTCGATAATTCGTATCGTAATCTTCGTGAGCTGGAACGCAATGTTGGACAAAGACTGTTTACTTCAGTTCTTCATCCACAAGTGTTAAGCAAAGCATTGAAATCTGCTGATGCGGTGATAGGGAGTCTTCGCTATTTCGATCCCCAAAGTGGTTTTCTTATCTCAGAAGAGCAAGTGGCCGGAATGAAACCGGGTTCTATTATTGTCGACCTGAGTATGGGAAATGGAGGTTGTCTTGAAACGGCTGAATCATCATCCGCAAAGTCAAACCCGGTAACCATCCAGCATGGAGTGATTCACTTCCGGGTACACAATGTTTCTTCCCGTGTGGCCCGTACGGCTTCCATTGCTCTAAGTAATATTTTTGCACCTGTTTTGTTGCGATTGGCAATGGCTGGGGGTGTTAATCAGCTGATTAAGCAGGACATGGGGGTTAGCCATGGACTGTATCTCTATAAAGGAATTCTTACCAATCGGGCAATAGGGGATAAATTCAATTTGCCATGCAAGGATATCGGTTTGCTGATGGCTGCTTTTTGATTTTTATTGAGTGGAACGGGTTGTGGAAATATAGAGATGTTTTGAATCTCTGACTCCACGAAATTCATTATTACTGTCTTTATTCGGTAAAATTGGCAATGTGAATTTAAAAACCGAACCTCTTGATTTCGGGTCCTTTTTATTATTGCACCAGATTTTTCCATTCATGGCATTCACATAACGTTTGGCAATGGCCAGTCCGAGTCCGGTGCCTCCAAACTGGCGGCTCAATCTTAGGTCACCCTGCCTGAAGAGATCAAATATTTCATTTTCTTTTCCTTCTGGAATTCCAATGCCACTGTCCTCAACGTAAAATAGAATTTGCTTGTCAGGAGTTTCATAGCCGAAATTAACAAATCCGGAGGCTGTGAATTTAATGGCATTATCCAACAAGTGATTCAGCACTTTATAAGTGGCCTCTTTATCGAGGGTAACAATATCTTCTCCTTCTCCCAGACTTAAAGTCAGCTTCAGTTTTATGGGTTTTCCTGTTATATTAATTTCCGATTGATAATTGTTGAGTAATTGTTGCATCATCTGATTCAGAGAGAAAGCCTGCTGTTCTTTGCCAATATTCTTTGCCTGGAACCGGGATATATCGATAAGTGAGTCCATGATGTGCAACAGGCGGGTTCCATTTTGTTGAATAATATCGATGTAGTTTCGACGCTGATCACTTGACATGTTATCGGCACTTAGCAGTTCGGTGAATCCCATGATTACATTCATTGGGGTGCGGATTTCATGACTTAGATTCGCCAGGAATGCGGATTTTAAACGACTGCTTTCATCCACCACCTGTTTGGCTTTCGAGATGTTTTTGTTAAGATTGTTCAGTAGTTGATTCTTCAGTTTTAATTCTTCTTCTGTTCTGAGTAGCTCCTTGTTTTTATTCTCCAGTTTTTCTTTATTGATCAGATGCTGCATTTCTGAAGTAATATTGAATGAAAAGAATTTCAGGACATTGGTAATAATATGTTTGTTGCTTGCTGATTTTGAAAAGCTAAAAACAGCTCCGATGGGGTTGTTTTCGTTATCATTAAGTAAAATACTGGTGATCAGCTGTATATTGTGCGTGTTTATCCCTATGTGGCTAAGGATATCATTTGTGTTTTGTTCCTGTACAAATCCGGAAGATAAAAGAGATGAAAGTATTTTTGTTTCAAAGCAATCAGAATTGTGTTTGAGAATTTTATCAGTTTCAGTAATTGTTATAGCTTTAAATCTTTGGTGGCTGTCTAATCTGGCTATTATGGTGTATTCTGCGAGACTTGCTTTGGCTATTTTCACAGACAACGCCTCTATAGATGTTAATCCTTTGCTGTGTTGTTGGCTGCAACTCAGGTTTTGTATCAACTCAGATGCTTTCTCTCTTGAGAAGAATTCTCCCGGGTCGCTCAGACTCTCAGTGGCCTTCTTGGTTTGAAAAAGATTAATAATTCCATGCAATAAGTTCATAGCCCCAAAAAATTCTTTTTGTGTGAAGTCAAAGTAATGGGATAAATGGAATTAATCCAAAATCTTTTGACGAACATGCCAGTAATAGTGATGATCATGCAGGCTGCTTTATTAGGTAGGTTATCAGGAAGTTAATGAGGGTCAGTAGCCTGCGGCCTGACCGTCTTTGCGCGACTCTGATGCTCCTATGTATACTCCTTGTCCTTTGTCGTATATGATTCCCTGAAAACCTCCGTAACCACCCAGATCAAAAGAAATTTTATGATTCATTTGCATGAGTTCCCGTATTGTTTTGTAAGATATTCCGTCTTCAACGTGTATCTCTCCTGTTGTTTTTTGAGATGTTCCGGTTGGAGTGCTTCCGCCAGTGTGGGAGAAACGGGGAGCATCACCGGCTTCCTGCAGATTCATTTTGAAATCAATGAGATTCATAATGATTTGTACATGGCCTTGTGGCTGAAAGTCACCTCCCATTACACCAAAACTCAACCACGGTGTATTGTCTTTGCTGATAAATGCCGGAATAATGGTGTGAAATGGTCTTTTTCCGGCGGCATACTCATTTGGATCTCCAGGATTTAATGAAAATAGTTCCCCTCTGTTTTGAAGCATAAAGCCTAGGTCGGGAGGCACCATGCCCGAACCCATCCCCCGGTAGTTGCTTTGGATCAGGGAAACCATATTGCCCCACTGATCGGCTACAGTCAGATAGATGGTCTCACTGTGGTTTTCCACGTCTGGCAAAAATGCCCCGGCTTGTGCAGTATCTATCAGGGCTCTTCTTTGTTTTGCATATTCTTTTGAAAGCAGTTTTTCTATGGGAGCGTTGAAATAGCTTGGATCAGCAATAAAACGTGCTCTGTCTTCAAAGGCAAGTTTTTTTGCTTCATTTACCAGATGAAGATGCTTTGATGAACCAAAATCCTCGGGCGAAAATTCATAGCCTTCCAGGATGTTGAGCATCATTTGTGCTGTGATACCTTGTCCGTTAGGTGGAAGCTCCCAAACAGTATATCCTCGATAATCAATGGAAAGAGGATCCACCCATTTCGACTGGTGCAGAGCAAGGTCCTCGCTGCACAGAAAGCCTCCCTGGCCCTGAATAAAATTGACAATGCTTTCGGCGATCGGCCCGTGGTAAAACGCATCACGCCCGTCCTGTGCAATTAATTTATAAGTGTTGGCTAGGTCGGGGTTTCTAAAAATATCCCCCTTCTTTGGTGCCTCCCCATCTATGGAGAAGGTATTCATTACATTTGGATAATCTGCAAAACGATCCAAAGACAGTTGCCAGTAATGGCTGATGAGTTCTGTTACAGGAAAGCCCTCTTCGGCGTATGATATTGCAGGAGACAGAATATCCTGAATGGGTATCTTGCCAAATTTTTCATGAAGTTCGAACCAGGCATCCACACATCCGGGTACTGAAACCGGCAGTGGCCCGTATGATGGAATTTTTTCAATTCGGTTGGATAGGAAATAATCAATGGTTAGAAGACTTGGAGATCGCCCGCTCCCGTTAATGCCATAAAGACTTTTGCTTTCGGCATCCCAAACCATGGCAAATAAGTCGCCTCCTATGCCACTTCCCGTAGGTTCCATTAATCCGAGGGCCGCATTTGCTGCTATGGCTGCATCCGTTGCGTTACCTCCTTTTTTTAGGATGTCAAGTCCTATTTGGGTTGCCAGTGGATGGCTGGTAGCGACCATCCCTTTCTTGCCTATGATCTCAGATCGGGTGGCAAAGGTTCGGCCTGTGATTCTGTCCTGACCATGGATTGTAAAAATGAATGAAAACAGAAGAACTGAGATGATTCGCAAATTTAAAGAATGGAACATTCCTGCAGTTGGTTTTATAGATGTGTAATGTATTCTCTTAATTATGGTGCAATATATAAAAAAAGAGTGGGAAATCCATTGGAATCCTTTGTTTTTAGTAGCTGCGTAGTGATTATAAAGAAAAAAGCCATAAAACAATATTGTTTTATGGCTTTAGTAGCGGGGGCCAGACTCGAACTGACGACCTTTGGGTTATGAGCCCAACGAGCTACCAACTGCTCCACCCCGCAATATATCTTGAAGTTGTTGTTATTGTCTTTTCTTCTTTATTGCGGTGCAAATATAGAGGCTTTTGAACCTTTATCCAAATGTTTGCGCTGTTAAATTTTAATAAATATCAAGAGCTATTGCTTCCCGACTGGCTCTTAGTGTTTTTCCGGATCATTTTTTTGGAATCATCAGTTTTTTTTGTTCACAGACTAACACAATTATTTGTTTCGCCACGTCCATAATATTGATTAATTTTGTAGCTTGAGTATTTGGTTCATCGAATTTTAAAATATATTATGCCATCTAGCAAATACAAAACGATATTAAAGAAACTCAAGAGTAAATATAAGCTGGCTGTTTTTAATGAGCAGACTTATGAAGAGTTGCTGGTGTTAAGATTGTCGCGGCTCAATGTATTTACCCTTGTCGGATTTTCTGCCATTTTTCTGATTGCAATGGTGAGCATATTGATAGCTTTTACCGGTTTGCGTGAATATATTCCGGGATATCCGGATGCCAATCAACGATTATTGATTGTGAGGAATGCCCAGCGTGTTGATTCGCTTTTTGTGGAAATTGAAAAGAGAAATATCTTTATTGATAACATGCAACGCATTGTGCGGGGCGATCTTCCTGAAGAAGAATTTCATGTAGATGAGGCTGTTGAGGGTAATGAAACAAATAATGATGCCGATGGTAGTGTCGAAAACGTGCAATTCAGCCGTTCTGAAGAGGATTCTCTGTTTCGTGCCCTGGTTGAAAGGGAGGAGCGATTCAATTTATCAGAGAATCCCGTAAATTCACCTACCGCTGTTCTGGAAAATACATTTTTTGTTAGCCCTTTAAAAGGAATGGTGGTCAATAAATATGGTGAACCCCGTGGACATTACGGAGTAGATATTGTAGCCGGTCCAGGAGCAAGGGTTTCTGCTGTAATGGATGGGGTTGTTGTTTTTTCAGGTTGGACAGTTGAGACAGGTTATGTGATTCAGGTGCAACATGCTAATAATTTGATTTCAATGTACAAGCACAATGAGCGGCTGCTCAAATCAACCGGTGACCATGTTAAATCAGGTGAGGCAATAGCCAACGTTGGAAATTCCGGCGAGTTGACTACAGGGCCACATCTCCATTTTGAACTTTGGTACAGTGGTGTTCCTCTTGATCCGCAAGAATATATTTCTTTCTGAGGATGATTTTTTTATTCAATCCTAAAAAATAAATGAAACGTCGCATAGCCATTCTTGGTTCTACAGGATCCATCGGTACACAGGCCCTTCAGGTGATTGATCAACATCCCGAATTGTTCGAGGTAGAGGTATTAACTGCTGGTAGCAATGCCTCACTATTGATAGAGCAGGCCATAAAATATCAGCCTAATGTTGTTGTTATACGATGTGAGGAAAAATATCATCAGGTGAGCGATCAATTGGCTCATTATCCCATAAAAGTATATGCCGGGCATGATGCTCTGGCACAGGTAGGGGCCATGAGTACTGTTGATATGGTGCTGGTTGCCCTGGTTGGTTTTTCAGGTCTCTTACCAACCATCAGAGCTGTGGAGGCAGGCAAACCAATTGCCCTTGCCAACAAAGAAACTTTGGTAGTGGCGGGAGATCTGGTTATGGAACTGGCCAAAAAACACAATGTTCCTGTTTTACCGGTTGATTCCGAGCATTCGGCGATATTTCAGTGCCTGACGGGTGAATATGGAAAGAATATAGAAAAACTAATTCTGACAGCCTCCGGGGGCCCATTTCGGGGACAAAACATAGATTTTCTGCAAAAAGTTACCCGTTACCAGGCGCTGGATCATCCCAACTGGAAAATGGGACATAAAATTACAATTGATTCAGCCTCCCTTATGAACAAAGGGTTTGAGGCTATTGAGGCCAAATGGCTTTTTGATGTTAATCCCGACCGGATTGAGATCGTGGTGCATCCCCAATCAATTATCCATTCAATGGTGCAGTTTTCTGATGGCTCGATTAAAGCACAGATGGGATTACCCGATATGAAACTCCCTATTCAATATGCTTTGGGCTACCCGGAAAGGTTGCAAAATGATTTTCCGCGTCTTGATTTTGCTGATTTCCCTTCGTTGACTTTTGAAAAGGCTGATGGCAATGTATTCCGCAACCTCAATCTGGCTTATGACGCCATGTATAAAGGCGGGAATATGCCTTGCATTATTAATGCCGCTAATGAAGTGGCTGTGGATGCATTCTTAAAATCGAAAATAGGGTTTTTGGATATGTCAGATGTTATAGAACAATCTATGAGCAAAGCATCTTTTGTAAGTCATCCCGGTTTTCGGGATTATATTGATACAGACAGCGAAGCAAGGACTATAGCTGCAGAAATTGTGGCCCGATAAAGAAAAAATTTATATTTGTGTCCTGATCTCTTATTCAAAAAACATAATATTCATAAGTAACAGAAATTTTTAGTTCTAAAACATGGAATTTTTAATAAAAGCATTGCAACTCATACTGAGTCTTTCCATCCTGGTTATTTTACACGAGTTTGGTCATTTCTTGTTTGCCCGTATATTCAAAACACGGGTTGAGAAATTTTATCTTTTTTTTAATCCCGGTTTTTCGCTGTTTAAGTTTAAAAAAGGTTATACCGAATACGGAGTTGGCTGGTTGCCACTGGGTGGGTATGTGAAAATATCTGGAATGATTGACGAATCGATGGACAAGGAACAGATGAGTCAACCAGCCCAACCCTGGGAGTTCAGAGCAAAACCGGCCTGGCAGAGACTTTTAATTATGGTGGGAGGAGTATTGATCAACTTCATTACTGCCATGTTCATTTTCTGGATGATTCTTTTCAAGTGGGGAGAATCATATGTTCCAGTAGAAGCAGCCACTTATGGCTATGCTTACCATCCCATCGGACACGATATTGGTTTGAAGGATGGAGACAAAATCCTGTCGGTGGATACCTTTGAGGTTAAGACAATTAAAGAGGTGCCCGGCTATGTGCTTCTTGAGGAACCCCGGTATTTAACTGTTCAGCGCGGCGATTCTGTGTTTGAGCTTCCTGTGCCATCCGATCTGGGAAAAAGATTTCTTTCTGAAGGAGTGAGACAATTTGCTCAATACCGGATTCCTTTTGTTGTGGATTCTATTATTGCCGGCAAACCGGCCGAGGAAGCCGGCCTGCAAAAAGGTGACAGTTTGGTGGGGATTGGGGGAGAAGATGCTGCTTTTTTTCATGAGTTTGTGAATAAGCTTCTTGACCATACCGGTGAAACAACAACGGTTTCTTTTTACCGTGATGGGGAGTTGATGTCGCTTCCAATTTCAGTGAATAAATCAGGAAAGATTGGTGTCGCACCTCGTTCGCCTACCAATTATATGGAAGTCGAACGGCGTAAATATGGGTTTTTTGAGGCTTTCCCGGCTGGGGTAAACAAAAGTTTTAATGTGCTCGTAAACTATATCAAGCAACTGGGACTTATCTTTACAAAGGAAGGCGCCCGTCAGGTTGGGGGATTTGGCACCATTGGCAGTTTGTTTCCTGCCAGTTGGGACTGGAGTAGTTTTTGGTATACTACGGGGTTTCTTTCCTTGATATTAGCGTTTATGAATATATTGCCCATTCCAGCCCTTGACGGCGGTCATGTCCTTTTTCTTCTTTACGAAATTGTGACCGGACGCAAACCAAGTGATAAATTCATGGAAAATGCTCAGATTATTGGAATGATATTGTTATTGACTTTATTGTTGTATGCCAACGGGAATGATCTGTTTCGATGGCTTTTTGAATGAACAAAAAATCAGCTTTCATTCTGAAAAGGATCTGAAATTATACGTGAATGAAATTGTCAGGGCTTATAGATGAATTATCATTTTTACTATAAAAAGATTGTTGTTCTTTATTTTGGACGTAATTCTTTTTTTGTATGTTTTTTATGTTGAAGCCCAATAAAGGATTAATTAATTTTTACATTTGTGAAGATGCTTTTTTAATGAAAATTTATTACCCAAATTGAGCGATTCCGCTCAACGATTAAGAAAATGTGAGGCTTTATAAAGAAATGGTGAAAGCCAACATTTTCTTAATCGGGGTTAACTCTGAGTAAAGCGATACTTCGGCAAGTTCAGGAACCTTCTTCACTGAACTCTTATCGCTCAACTTAGGTATTAATTTGAATGAATTACAGAAAATAAATATATATATCATGGAACTATTTGCTCTCTTTTTGATGGGAATTCCCGGTGGATGGGAATGGATCATCATTGTACTTGTTGTATTGTTACTATTTGGCGGACGTAAGATTCCTGAACTGATGAAAGGACTTGGTCAAGGCATGAAAGAATTTAAGAAAGCGAGAAATGAGTCGGCGGAAGACAAGAAAAAATCTGCTGAAGAGACCGGTGAGGAAACTGAAAAATCCTGAAAGATTTTAAAGTTTTATTATATATGGGGGGACAATAAATGTTCCCCTAAGGTTTTTTGATTTCTCATGGTGAGTTTTTTGTGTTATGATCAGATGTTTGCTGATTTATGGGGTTTTTTTGATTCTTTTTGTGGAAATGAGTTCCGGACAATCTCGGGACAGAAAGGTTTTTGTACCGGAATATCTGGTAGAGTCCCGTATAATGAAACTGGATTTTCAATCACCGGTAGCGCTTAATTATAATTCTCATGTTCAGGCTTATATTGATGTGTATACACAAAAACGTCCTGAGCATTTAGCAAATATTCTGGCTCGTTCCGAACTGTATTTTCCGCTTTTTGAAGAATATCTGGATAAATATGATCTTCCTCTTGAGCTGAAGTACCTTGCAGTAATTGAGTCAGCTCTTGATCCTAAGGCCAAGTCATCTTCAGGGGCTTATGGATTATGGCAATTTTTGTATCAGGCTTCCCGGATGTTCGATCTCAAAGTGGATTCATATATCGATGAACGCGCAGATCCTGTGAAATCAACTGATGCCGCATGCCGTTATCTGCAATATTTACATGCAAACTTTAACGACTGGCTTCTTGCAATCGCGGCTTATAATGGAGGAATAGGTGCTGTCAAAGAGGCCATTGTGAAGTCTGGAGGAGAGATGGATTACTGGAAGTTAAGACCTTATCTTTCTGATCAGGTGAGAGGATATGTTCCTGCTTTTGTGGCAATAAATTATGCGATGAAGCACCACAGGTCTTATGATATTAAGCCTGCCCCCCGTGATTTTTCTTTCGACGATCTTCTGACTACTTCCCTTCAGGGAGGTATTTCGTTTAAGCAAATTTCTGAACGGACCGGTATTTCGGTGGAAGTACTGCGCAATTTAAATCCTTCCTATAAAAGGGATTATATTCCGGTTCAGACTGAACCCGTAAGAATTATTCTTCCTGAAGAGAAACTGAACATTTTTCATCAGCAACAATCCTTTTTCAGGACAGAGGATGTCCCACCTGTTGGTCAATGCCCTGCATTTGGTGATACTACCGCCCGGAATAAAGAAAATCATATTGTGGCACCCGGTGAATTTTTCCATCAAATAGCCATGAAATATCAGTGCCGTATTGAGGATCTTATGGCCTGGAATGATTTTGATAATAAATTCTTGTACGCAGGGCAGGAATTGATCGTTTGGAAACCTGTTGCTGTCGATGCAAGCCGGATAGATATTGTTGAAATAGAGAAAGTTCTTGACATGCATCATTTTAATGCAGATTCAGGACTTGAAAATTTTGAGGACATGGTAAATTTTTAAAGTGAAACCAAAGGGTGGTTTTAAACCATTTTTTGTAATTTTAAGTTTATACGTCCCTGGAAAATATTTCAAAAAGAACATCCAATTATTTTGCAATTGGTTGTAATTTGTGTAAGGCTTTTGAAGTGATTGTTGTATAGGCAGGCAAGCTTCATTTGCAAAATGAGATGTTTATTGTTTGTGACTTTTAAAAATCAAAAAAGGATTATCGATCATGATGAGTTGCATGGGATTTTGAAAATATAATTTATTACTGATGAAAAACAGTTATAGTGCAAAGCAATTAATTTTTTTATTCTCCATTATAGTCCCTTTGTCGTTCTCCTCCTGTAAAGATAAAGGGGAAGCACACGTTCCCAATATTTCAGGAAGTGCGGGCGAAATGCTGATTGTAATGGATGATTCTGTACGGGCCAATGTGGGAGGCAAAAGGCTGGAGTCTATTATGCGTCAAAGCGTTGTTGGTTTGCCGCAGGCCGAGCCGTTATTCGATGTGTCTGTAATCCCCCATCGGGCGTTCAGCCAGAATCTGAGGTCATTTCGGAACCTGATTGTTGTGAAACTTGATGATGAACATGATCCCGAAATAAAATATTACAAGGGACAGTGGGGAAAGGAACAGGCCATGGCTCATATTTTCGCCCGAAATTCCTGGCAACTCGATTCCTTGGTTGATGCTCAGGAACTCAGACTTACCGGTTTTTTTGTGCGTGCTGAGCGCGAAAGAAGCCGGAATTACTATAGAAAGTATATGAATGAGAATCTGACCGAGAAATTTCAGGAACGATGGAATGCTTTTATGATTGTCCCCATTACTTTTGAGGAAAATGAATCCGGAACAGATTTTATGTGGATGTCGCACGAAACTCCTCTTATTAGTCAGGGAGTTTTTGTCTATTCATTCGACTATACAGGACCTCAATCTATTTCCAAATCCTATTTAATTAATAAACGTGATTCGGTACTAAGGGTAAATGTTCCCGGTCCTTCTCCCGGATCATATATGACAACCGAATCGAGATTACCGGTTTCTTATAAACGCTTTGAGAATAATGAACATCAAATTGCCGAACTGCGTGGTTTATGGAAAGTGGAAGGTGATTTAATGGGTGGACCTTTTGTTAGCTTTTCACATATTGACGAGGTCAATAACCGGGTAGTTGTAACGGATGCTTATGTATATGCACCCGAAAAACCCGAAAAACGAAACCTTATCTGGCAGTTGGAATCTATATTATATTCATTCCGGTTTTTGGATAATAACAAAGATAACGCCCAATGAACCTGCCTTTATTAACAGCCTCTGATATAAGTAACGCCACTAAAAGGGAGGATTTGATCCGCGAAACTGCAGACCAGATCATTAAGGACTTTGCGGAATTTCAATTGGCGATCCGATTTTCCGGAAACATTCAGGATTTTTACAATGAACTTTTTACTCAAATGCAAAAGCATGTTGATAATTTGCTGTCTTTGAATGGTGAAAAGTTTTTTAATCTGCTTTACCGCATTGACGTAAATCCTGATGATATCGATAATTATCAGCGTCAAATGCCGCAAGCTCCCTTGTCAGATGTTATTACTGAATTGATCATTCATCGCGAATTGAAAAAGATCATGATCCGGGATTATTTTCGCCGTTCAAATCATTAATTTCCAGCATATATTACATGTTTCGGCATGTAACCATTTAAAAGATTGATATTATGAGTACGGAAAAAGTTAAAGTCGCAATAACTCAGGGAGATATAAACGGTATTGGCTACGAAATTATTTTCAAGACACTTTCCGATCCGAAGATTCTTGAACTTTATACTCCTGTTATTTACGGATCATCCAAAGTTGCAGCCTATCACCGTAAGGCATTGAACATTGCCAATTTTAGTCTTAATAGCATTCGCTCAGGAGATGAGGCTAATTCCAAGCGGGTTAATATTGTTAATTGTTTGGATGATAATGTTCGGGTGGAATTGGGAAAGTCTACTGATACGGGTGGAGAAGCTGCTTTTGAAGCTTTAAAAAAGGCTGTTGAGGATCTGAAGAACGGGAGTGTGGATGTTTTGGTAACTGCTCCAATAAATAAAAGTGCTACTTTCTCAGATGTTTTTCAGTTTCCTGGTCACACTGAATATCTGGCCGAGCAGTTTGGATCCGATTCGCATATCATGCTTATGGTAAGTTCTCAGCTTAGGGTAGGGGTGGTTACAGGGCATGTGCCTCTGAAAGAAGTTCCTGAGCTGTTAACCATTGAGAAAGTTATTGAAAAGATAAGGGTTCTGGACAGAACCCTGCGGATTGATTTTACCATTCGGAAACCGCGCATTGCTGTTTTGGGTGTTAATCCACATGCCGGCGAAGGTGGCCTGTTAGGAAGTGAGGAAATTAATGTTATTACTCCTGCTATAGAGATGGCCCGTAGCGAAGGCATTATGGCATTGGGGCCATATCCTGCTGACGGATTATTCGGATCAGGTGATGCTGGCCGTTTTGATGCGATTCTGGCAATGTATCACGATCAGGGGCTTGCTCCTTTTAAAACGGTTGCTTTTTCCGAAGGTGTTAATTATACCGGTGGACTTCCTGTTATTCGTACTTCTCCCGATCATGGAACTGCTTTCCAGATTGCAGGTGAGAATCAGGCTGATGAGAATTCATTTCAGGAAGCCATTTACCTTGCGATTGATATTTTTAAGCGTCGGAAAATGCATGAAGAAATTTCTGCAAATCCTCTTAAACCTGCAGATAAAAGCAGCATGGATTCAGAGTAAAAAATTGACATATTACAAAGAAAATAAAAAGGCTGACAAAATTTTTTGTCAGCCTTTCTATTTTTATGCTTGCTTTATTGTCAATAGTTCGTTAATTTTTTGTAATAGACTGTCAGTCAATGATTTAATTGCAATGCGATTTTGGTATTAAGAAGTTGGTTTTCAGCATAATACAATTAATCTAACATCTAATAATCTAACGATTATTGATTGCGGTTACCCACTGCTGCTATTGTCCTGCTGGTATCCTTTTATAATTCCGCGTTGCGAATTCTTGACAAAAAGAATGATTTCATCCCGCTCATTGGATGCGGGTAATTCAGCTTCAATTCGCTCAATGGCCTGAGTGTAATTTAATCCTTTTTGGAATAAAAAGCGAAATATGTCCTGAATATCCCGGATTTGTTCGTTATTGAAATTTCTTCTCCGAAGTCCTATTGAATTAACTCCTACATACGATATAGGTTCACGACCGGCTTTTGCATATGGAGGAACATCTTTGCTTACCAGCGATCCGCCGGAAATCATCACATGACTACCAATGTGCACAAACTGGTGGATGGCCGAAAGACCGCCGACAATTGCCCAGCTGTCAATTTTTACTTCTCCGGCTACCTGTACGCTGTTTACCAGAATTACCTGGTCACCTATCACGCAGTCATGAGCTACGTGAACATATGCCATCAGCAGGCAATTATTGCCAATAATAGTTTTTCCTCTTGATTTTGTGCCGCGATTTATGGTTACAAACTCCCGGACGGTAGTATTATTACCGATTACGACCAGTGAATCTTCGCCTTCAAATTTAAGATCCTGTGGGATCGCTGAAATAACGGCGCCTGGGAATATGTTACAGTTTTTGCCGATACGTGCTCCTTCAAGAATTGTGACATTAGAGCCTATGCGGGTACCTTCTCCAATTTCTACATTTTTGTCGATGGTTGCAAAGGGTTCAATAACCACGTTGGGTGCAATTTTGGCTTCCGGATGAATATAGGCGAGTGGTTGCTTCATTCTGTTTTTTGTTTTTCAGTGCTATGTTACATAGGAATTTAATTCCTGTTTTTTGGAATTTCATTCCGGTATTAATTATTTGTTCTTCACAATTTGTGCCATGAATTCTCCTTCTGCTACAATATTGTTTCCGACAAAAGCAGTTCCTTTCATGTTGGCAATTCCACGGCGGATATCTGTAACCAGAGCAAGTTTAAAAATAATTGTATCCCCGGGAACAACTTTCTTTCGAAATTTAATATTATCGATTTTCAGAAAATAGGTGCTGTAAAGTTTGGGATCCTCCACCTGGCTTAAAACGAGTATTCCTCCTATCTGGGCCATTGCTTCAACCTGCAACACGCCTGGCATTACAGGTTCTTCAGGGAAATGGCCCACAAAGAAAGGTTCGTTCATGGTCACATTCTTGACTCCCACAATTGTTTTTTCCTGAAGGTCGATAATTTTGTCAACCAAAAGGAAGGGGGGCCGGTGAGGTAAAAGTTTCTGGATGTCATTAATATCGTAAACCGGATCGGCATTTGGATCGTAATATGGAGAGTCTGTTTTAAGCTGCCGGCGCTTAATTTCTTTACGAATTACCTTGGCAAATTCCGCATTGATCTTATGTCCCGGTTTATTGGCAATGATCCGTCCCCTGATAGGTTGTCCGGCCAGAGTGAGATCTCCAATGACATCCAGTAATTTATGGCGGGCCGGTTCGTTCGGGAAATGAAGTTCCAGATTGTTCAGAATACCGATGGGCTTTACTTCAATTGAAGGTTTGTTGAACAAAGCGGCCAGTCTGTCAAGTTCTTCCTGGTCTACTTCCTTGTCGATAATGATGATTGCATTATCAAGGTCACCACCTTTTATTAGATTGTTATTCAAAAGTGGTTCCAGCTCATGAAGAAAAACAAACGTGCGGCACGGACTGATTTCTTTTTCAAACTCATCCATGTTTTCCATGTTGGCAAACTGATTGGACAAGAGTATTGATTTGTCAAAGGAGATCGTGGTCTGATAGGTTTCACCATTTTCGGGAAGTGCTATAATGGAACTCCCTGTTTCTGGATCTTCGATCATCATTTTTTCTTTCACGACAAAATATGTGCGATCTTCTGATTGCTCTTTTATACCGGCTTCTTTAATGGCGTCTACAAAAAAGCGTGCGCTTCCGTCAAAAATCGGAACTTCGGCTGCATCAACTTCGATCAGACAGTTGTCGACTCCCATTCCCCGCAATGCTCCCAGGCAGTGTTCAATGGTGCTGATGCGAGCACTGTTTTCTTCCAATACAGTTCCGCGCTCGGTGAAAACAACATTTTCAGCCAAGGCCCTTATTACAGGCTGTTCCTCAATGTCTATACGCTTAAAACAAAACCCTGAATTGTCCTGAGATGGGTTCAAGGTAAGAGTAACTTCTGCTCCGGTATGAAGTCCTGTTCCTTTTAAAGAAACGGATTTCCGGATGGTTTTTTGTTTATCTGTCATATTTAGAATAATTTATGCCTGTCAGCCTAAAGGACCTTTTCAGTTCAAAAATAATTATGTATTGATCTAATATGTTTTGGTTATTGTTTTTTGTTTCCAGGGGATCTATTTTTCGGATATTTTTTTTTCAATAGTCTGAAGTTGTTTATATATTTCAGGTAATTTTCGGAACAGCACGTATGACTTGTTATATTGAATGGCATCAAAAGCCGGAGCTCCCATGAGGGTTTCCCCCTTTTTTGTTCCTTTTGCGGCTCCGGTCCTGGCAGCCATACGCGTTCCTTCCGAAATCTTCAGATGTCCGTTAATCGCTACCTGCCCGCCAAACATGCAGTTACTTCCTATTTTTGTGCTTCCGGCAATGCCGGTTTGTGCTGCAATGACTGTGTTGGTACCAATATCGACATTGTGCGCGATCTGTATCAGATTATCCAGTTTCGCGCCTTTTCGAATAAAAGTGGATCCCATGGTGGCCCTGTCAATAGTCGTATTTGCGCCAATTTCCACATCGTCTTCAATAATCACATTTCCGATTTGAGGAATTTTCTGAAATTCGTCTTCCGGACCGGGGGCAAATCCAAACCCGTCGGAACCGATTACCGAATTGGCATGGATGATACATCGTGAACCTATTTTACATTGCTTGTAAATTTTAACTCCGGCATAGATTATTGTGTTATCGCCGATTTCAACTCCTTCACCAATAAAAGATCCAGGCCAAATTTGAGTGTTTTTCCCAATGGCTGCTTTCTCGCTAATGTAAGCAAAGGCACCCACATAAACGAAATCGCCCACTGAGGCGGAATCATGGATATAGGAAGGTTGTTCAATCCCGGTCTTTTTTGGCTGTGAGCTTTCATAAAGCTGAAGCAACGAGGCCAGTGCCTGATAGGCATCATCCACTTTTATCAGTGTGGCTTTTACCGGTTTATCAGGAACAAAGCTTTTGTTTACAATTACAACCGATGCATTGGTGTCGTATATATATTGCTCATATTTAGGGTTAGAGAGAAAGGTCAGGGTTCCCGGTTGTCCTTCTTCAATTTTGGAAATGTCCCGGATTACCGTATCGGCATCACCTTCTATTTCACCTTTTATGAGTTCAGCAATCTGATGAGCAGTAAATTTCATGATAAAAAATTTGGCACAAAACTAATAAATTTATCCTTCTGGATAAAATTATAGTTTGCAATG
>JBEPWN010000006.1:0-27133 GCA_041642395.1 Marinilabilia sp.
GGATACAACGAGGGTGCCTTCCTGCCCGGAGAATTTGATGTCACGGAGAACATAACCAAAGGTGAAAACACCCTTGCAGTAACGGTGTACCGTACGGCTGCAGTCAGCGATATCGAAAATTTTGATACCTGGCGGCTTTCCGGAATTTTTCGGGATGTGACTCTGCTCAACCGGCCTCAGACTTACATTGAAGATTTTGAGGTGCAGGCTCCACTGATTAATGACTATCAGGACGGTCAATGGCGTGTTCGGGTGAACGTTCGCAATAAATCGAAGCGAAAGACGCCCGGTTTAAAGCTTGTTGCTTCAATACTGGATGACAAAACCGGCGAGCGGATCCACTCTGAGACTCTCGATGTTCCAAGGATTGATCAGGGAGATATGGCGCAGGTTGAGGTTGTTAAAATTCTACCGGATATTCGGCCCTGGTCGGACGAAAAACCTAACCTCTACACCACTGTGCTTGAGTTGCGCGACAATCAGAAGCCGCTTGAGGCCGTTTCTGCAAAGACCGGCTTTCGCACAATTGAGGTTCAGGGGCGCAGATTACTTATTAACGGGGAACGACTGATTTTCCGGGGCGTCAACCGGCATTCATGGGACCCTGATTTGGCCCGCGTTCCACGACCGGACTATCTTCGCAAAGAACTGGAGTTGATGAAGCGCTACAACATCAATTCGGTTCGGACCTCACACTACCCCAGCGATCCTTACCTTTACCAATTGGCCGATGAACTGGGTATTTTCATCATGGACGAGGCCGCGCAAGAAACGCACTGGAAAAATGACAGAGCGTCCCGCGACGGTTGGCTTCAGCCTCACCTCGTCCGCATGCAGGGTATGATTGAGCGTGACAAGAATCATCCCTCCGTGGTTATGTGGTCGACTGGAAATGAATACTTCTCAGGCCCCAACACAGATAGCATGGCCATCTATACCGCTGAACGTGATCCCTCGCGCCCGATCTTTGAGGAAGGAAGGACAAATAGAGCCCCGGAGATACAGCCCTACGAGCGCTATGAGAAGGAAATATTAAACACTGCCTACGAGATTTCCCGGCCCAAAAGCCTCTTGAACTTCGCCAAAGCAGATTGTCCTGTCGTTGCTAAAGAATACATGCACGCCCGCGGCAATACGCTCAACCGGTTTTATCAATTATGGGAATTGATGCGCGACCCTCAGCACGAGAACCTCAGCGGCGGCTTTATTTGGGATTGGAAAGACCAGGGTTGGCGGATAGACGCTGGTGACGCGAGATCTTTCCTGGACAATGGGGAGACCATCGGCGAGGTTTGGCAGGCGCACGATGGTTCCGACGGGGTTACCGACTCAGACCTGAATATTACGGCCAAGTTGCTTGAGGTCTCAAAAGCCCAGCAGCAGCTCGAAGTCCGGGCTGTTAGCGGGAAAAAGAACACGTACGAGGTCACCAATTACTATAAGTTTATCCCTCTGTCCGACTTTGTCACCACCTATGTTATTGAGCATAACGGTGAACCGATCCATCGGGGTAGCCTTGCAGGTCTGGAGGCCGCACCGGGTGAATCCACCGAATTTAGTATTGATGTGAACGAACCGGACCTTGGGGGCGGGGAGTATTGGGTGACATTTAAATTTTTTCTGAAAGAATCCGTTTCAGGTATCCCGGTAACGCATGCATTGGCCTGGTCACAGTTGCCTTTGAAGAATAATGAACCTGCAACGGTTATGGATGAATCTTCCCGGCCGATGAGGATTTACGACGACGGGAATCATTTTATTATGAAATTGGACCGCGTCAGATATGAGATCTCCAGGGAGAGCGGAAAAATCACCTCATGGCAAATCGATGGAAAGGAACTGCTGCAGGATGGAAACGGTTTTGAGCCGACCATTTGGCGCGCCCCCATTGCGCCTGATGTCCCCGGATGGGGCGGCAACGATAAACGCTATTTGTTGCCCTGGAAAGAAGCCGGCCTTGATCAGACCGAACTGGTCGCATCAAGAGTGAATCTGGCTGAAGACGGCACCAGCCTGGATGTGGAGTTGTCGATGCAGGCCGACGGTGAGACCATTGCGGTTTTCAGGCAGCGGTACACGCTTCTCGAAAATGGTTCTTTGGCTGTTGGAACTTTTTTCCAGCCAGGTGGAACTGTTGAAGCACTCACATCACTCCCGCGCCTGGGTATCGCCTGTGAATTGAATCCAAACTTTAATCAGGTCACGTGGTTCGGTAAAGGGCCACAGGAAAACTACATCAACCGCCGCGAGGGTGCGAGAATTGGAAAGTATTCCCTTACTGCAGAGGAGATGTACACTGACTATCTCGAACCGCAATCATGCGGCAACCGATCCCTGATCCGTTGGATGGAGATTACAGACATGTCTGGCAGTGGTTTCCGGGCTTCTTTAATGTCCGGACATGAACTGAAGAACCGAATGCAGTTCCTGCCGGCAGAGGAAGCGATTGATCAGGCTGTTGCAGGTCAGTGGTTCGAGTTTACAGCCATACCTTATTCTGAAGATGAACTGGCCCCCGCCTCGCTCTTTTCCCAGTTGCCTCCGTCCAGCGGTGTTTCGGTGCATCTCGATTTTGAGCAAAGCGGCGTCTCTCAAAAACCATGGCCACCAAGATGGCCTGAGGATGAAGTGCAGCCGGTGAAAAAAGCATTCGTTTTTATCCTGGAGCCTTTACCCCGCAATTAACAGGACAGACCGAAAATTGAAATGCCCACCTGGTAATTGTTGGTTTTTTGTCAGAAAGACCTTACAAAAGCTACTTCGGGATGACTGTTTTGAAGGCAAGCCCAACGCAGCAATTGGCGTTTTCTTGCAAGCATTAAATATGAAGGGAATATGTTTACAATAGTCCGTTAAACTTTGTAATAGATTGTTAGTCATTTGTTTAAATTTAATACCCTCATGCTTTTAAGAAATTGTTTTTCAATCCCGAAGCGTCGGGATACAATTCATCCCGCATCTTATATCTAAAAATCTATTGAACTTTTAGATGCCAGTTTAAAAAATCCATTGCATTGCCTGTTCCGACTATTCGGGAATCCTTCGGGGAAGCAATTTTTTCTCTTTTTGGGAGTTTACCCGTAGTATTGATTATATTATTCTCTTTTTTGTTGAGATATATTAACAAATAATCTTCATTTAAATTCTACTTTCCTTGTAAAAAATACATCTATTTTTTACAAGGAATATTTATTTTTAAAATTCAGGCGTAATTTTTATTGATATTAATAATATATAAAACAGTTTGTTAGTCTTAAATGATGAATGAATTTACCACCCCTTTCTGAAAATATGGTTTCTCACTAAACGAAGGAATTTACCACCACAATTGAGCTTTTTAAACGTTGCGGTAGTTAAAAAATGTCCGAATTTGCATTAGATAAATAAATGGATTTTTGCATCTCAAATTAATCTAGAAAAAAGTGATTTTCGAAAACGTTATAAAAAGGCTAGGGATAAAATTTTCTCAAAATCCCAGGGTTGTGCTTTTTATGTTATATGGGCTGCTTTTTATATGGGTGGCAATTTTGTTTGTTGTTTTTTCCTGAAGACAATAGTCCGTTAAAAAAAAGCTTAAACGCAAAGACACAAAGACGCAAAGTTTTTATTATCAAAGAGTTGAAGTAATTCATTGTTATTTTTCAAACCATTTATTATTAGGCACTTGCAAAAGTTTAACGGAGTATTGTGAAGAATAACGTTCAATATAAATAGGCAGGACTTTGTAAGCCTAAAATTTCATAAAATACTATTAATTGGATTTGCAGGAATAAATTTTAAAATTTTATGAGTAATAATAATAAGTTAGAATCTATGAGAAAAAATCTGAAAAGGATCAGTTTAATGGCATCCCTGCTTTTTCTCTTTGGGCTAAATTCTTTAATACATGCCCAGGAAATGCAGATAACAGGGAAGGTAACCGATAATGATGGAGAACCCCTTCCGGGTGTTACCGTTGTTGAAAAAGGAACCACATCAGGAACCATTACCGATATTGACGGGAACTATTCCATTACAGCCAATCAGGGGATTGTATTGGTTTTTAGTTTTATTGGAATGGAGACCCGTGAGGTTCGTGTAGAAGACCAGCGCATATTAAACGTAGAGTTAAAATCTACTATGCAGGATCTGGAAGAGGTAATGGTAGTTGCTTATGGTCAGCAGAAAAAGGTTTCTGTTACTGGTGCCATTACATCGGTGTCGTCAGAAGAATTGTCAAAATCACCCACAACCAATGTTGCCAATTCACTTGCGGGAAAAGTCACCGGGCTTTCAACCGTGCAGTTTTCCGGACAGCCCGGAGCTGACGATCCAAGTATTTATGTGAGGGGTGTGGCTTCTCTTTCCGAAGACAGGTCGAAGCCATTGATGATTGTGGATGGCGTAGAACGCTCATTCATGGATCTCGATTCCGACGAAATAGAGAGTATCTCTGTTCTGAAGGATGCTTCTGCTACTGCGGTTTACGGGGTTAGAGGAGCCAATGGTGTTATCATCGTTTCTACCAAACGCGGTGAAAAGGGAAAAGCTAAAATCTCCACCAGTTTTTCCAGTGGAATTCAGCAACCCACAAGGCTGCTTGAATTTGCTGATAGCTATACTTATGCCAATCGCTATAATGAAGCACAGCTTAATGATGATCCCTCACTGACTGAAGACCAATTGAGATTTTCTCCGGACGCAATAGAGGCTTTCCGTACCGGTTCAAATCCCATTATTTATCCAAACACAGACTGGGTAGATTACATTTTGAAGCCCAGTGCAATGCAGTACAAGGGAAATGTAAATATTTCCGGAGGTACCGATAAAGTGAAATACTTCGTTTCATTGGGTGTGCTTAATCAGGATGGCCTTTTTGAAACTTTTGATTCTCAGTACGACTATAATTTCTCTCATCAGAGGTATAATTACCGGTCCAATCTGGATATTAATGTAACTAATACCACAAAAGTAGGGGTTACCATTGGTGGCAGAGTAGGGGTTACCAATCAGCCAAATGCCAAAGACGGTATGGACCAGTTATTTCGTTTGATTTACTGGTCCGTGCCCTTTTCCGGACCCGGAATTGTTGACGGAAAATATATTTTGAGTGGAGATGAGTATATTTCTGACAATAAGAAAGATGGTCTGGATCCTTTTTATGGAAGGGGATATTCCAATATTCTCAACAACAATCTGAATTTTGATATTGATTTGGAACAAAAGCTTAATTTCCTCACAAAAGGATTGAAGTTTAGAACCAAAATCTCCTACAACACGAATTATCGCCATGCAAAAGTCAGGAATTCCTCAACAGCACGTTACGAGCCTTATTTTCGTAAAGATGTAGATCCTGAAGCAAGTACGGATGATATGAGTGTCGTTTATCGAAAAATCTCATCTGATGGTAATTTGGGATACAATGAAAATTACGGCAAAGGGAGGAACTGGTACTTTGAAGCCGGATTAAACTACAACCGGAAGTTCGGTTTGCACAATGTGGGTGCTTTGGTGCTGTACAATCAGAACAAAGTGTATTATCCAGACCAGTTTCGCGATATACCACGGGGTCTGGTTGGACTTGTTGGTCGCGTTACCTATGATTACCAGACCAGGTATATGGCCGATTTTAATATTGGTTACAATGGATCCGAAAACTTTGCGGAGGATCAGCGATTTGGTGTTTTCCCGGCAGTATCAGTAGGCTGGATACCAACTGAAGAACCATTTATGCAAGATCTTTCATTTATCAATTATATGAAAATCAGGGCCTCCTATGGATTGGTTGGAAATGACAGAATTGGGGGTGACAGATTTCTTTATTTACCCAATAGTTATGACCCAAGTGCCGGGGGGTACAATTTCGGAACCAATATTCCTTCTAATCAGACTGCAGCCATGGAGGGTCAAATCGGTAATTCTGATGTTACCTGGGAGACAGCCGTTAAACAAAACATGGGTGTTGATTTGAAGTTTGTTGAGGGAAAACTGGGAATGAGCCTGGATTTGTTTAAAGAGAACCGTGAAGACATTCTTACTTACCGCGGTACCGTTCCTGGTTTTGTAGCCTACAATCTGCCAGCAGTAAATATTGGTGAGGTTGAGAATAAAGGATTTGAGGCAGAAATCAGATGGAATCATAAAATAAATTCTGAATTCAGATATTGGGTGAATGTGAATGTATCCCACGCCCGTAATAAAATTATTTTCATGGATGAGGTGCCTCAAAATGAGGATTATCTCTACCGGACAGGACATGCTGTTAACCAGCCTTTTGGCTATATTTTTGACCGGTTCATGGGCGATGCAGAAACAGATGGTGAAAACACTCCGGATCATCAATATGAGTTGAAACCAGGTGACATGGTGTATAAGGATTTGAATGAGGATGGAGTTATTAATCAGGATGATCAAAGAGCCATCGGTTATCCCAATTATCCGGAATATACATTTGGTGCCAACATGGGATTTGAATTTAAAAATTTCGATTTATCCATGTCATGGGCCGGTGCTTCCAATACATCAAGAATGTTAGGTGAAACTTATCGTGTGGCATTTGGATCTACTTTGGATCGCTCATTGCTGCAATATATGGCAGACGGACGCTGGACTCCTGAAACAGCAGAAAGCGCGACTTATCCGCGAATGACACTTACAGGGACCAACAACAACTCGAAGAATTCGGATTATTGGTTGAGAGATGCCTCTTACGTTCGTCTTAAAAACATTGAGGTTGGATACAACTTCAGTGGAAGTTTTCTTCGGAAATTCGGGGTTTCACAATTGAGAACCTACCTCAATGGGTATAATCTGTTGACATTTGATAACCTGGATATTACGGATCCTGAATCCAGAACCGGAAGTGACTCGAAATATCCGCTTACCAAAATATACAACCTTGGGGTTAAAGTTAATTTCTAAAAACTCCGGGATTATCAACAATCAGAAAAAAAGAAACAGTATGAAAATAAGTAAATTAATATATTTTATTGGTATTGCCGGTTTCTTTCTGAATTCATGTGAAGATGTGAAATTTGGAAATGAATTCCTGGAAAAAGAGCCCAGCGTGGATGTAACAGCCGATACCATATTTAATTCACTGGAGTTGTCGGAGAGATATCTCTGGAGAGGTTACAGCACTTTACCTTATGGCCTGAACACCAACTGGTCGGCTAAGGGAGATAAATTGGGTATGGATATTTTGGAATCTATGAGCGATCTGTCCCAGAGTTACCTGGCCTGGGGTGGAATTAATCAATTGTACTATACTGGTCAGTACAGTGCTTCTGCGGAAAATGAAAGTTCCAAAACCAAATACCATTTTACCAAAGAACAGAGCTGGGAAGGTATTCGAATTGGCTGGAACTTTATCGAAAAAGCCGATGATATTCCGGAGGGAACTCAGGAATACATCGATCAGCTGAAGGCCGAAGCCAAAATGATTATCGCGCTTCATTATACTGATATGTTCCGCCATTACGGTGGATTGCCATGGGTCAATCATGCTTATTCACCAACAGAAAGCACTGACTTACCCAGGTTTACGGCAAAAGCGACAATGGATTCGATAGTGGGTCTTATTGATGAAGCCATTCCTGATTTACCATGGGCGGTTGAAGATTCCGAAAACTGGGACGGTCGCTTTACACAGGCTGCAGCAATGGGTTTAAAAGCAAGGGTTTTGCTTTTCGGTGCCAGCCCGCTATTCAACGACAGTGAGCCGTATTTGGCAGGCGAAGCCTCCGAGAGCAGCATGACCTGGTATGGAAGCTATGATCCTGTTCTTTGGGAGAGGGCTGCTCAGGCAGCAGAAGATCTGCTTAATAAAATTGATGCCATGGGAGGATATTCATTGGTCAATACCGGTAATCCACGTCAGGATTTTCAGGATGCTTACTACAAGCGAGGAAACGGAGAAGTTTTGATCAGTACCAGAGTGAGATACCAGTCACCAGGCTGGTGGAATGGCAATTATTACTTCTATCAAAGTGCCGGAAATTATGGAACTGCTTGTCCCACTAAAGAATACGTGGATATGTTTGATATGGCCGACGGAACTCCAATTGATGAGGCAGGTTCGGGCTGGGATCCGGATGATCCATGGAATAACCGTGATCCCAGACTCTATGAAACAGTGCTGGTAAATGGCGATGATTATAAGGGGCGAACAGCTGAACTTTGGATAGGAGGCCGGGAAAGAAAGAACCCAAACGCTAAAGGAACCATAACTGGTTTTGGCCTGAGGAAATTTCTTCTCGAAAGGAACAATGCTTCATCTGTTGGTTCTGTTGTTCACTGGCCATACCTTCGATTAAGTGAAATTTATCTCTCCTATGCTGAAGCGCTGAATGAGATTAACGGAGGTCCTACTGCTGAAGCATATGCTGCTGTGAACCGGATCAGAAATCGTGTCGGACTCAATGATCTTCCTTCCGGAATGTCTCAGTCAGAATTCAGAGAGGCGGTAATGAAAGAAAGAGCTTGTGAATTTGGTTATGAAGAGGTGCGTTGGTTTGATATCATTCGCTGGAAACGCGCTGATCTTTTTCAGGAAACATTGCATGGGGTTAATACCACCGAAAATACAGACGGATCTTTCTCTTACGAAGTTGTCGAATTGCCGGAGCGATACTGGCAAAATAACTGGTCGCCCAAGTGGTATCTGAGTGCTTTCCCGCCCGATGAGATCAACAAAGATTATGGATTGGTACAAAATCCGGGTTGGGAGTAATTAAATCTTGAATTCACAAATTGATCTGAAATGAAAAAAAACAAAATAGAACAATTCAGTGACGGAGCATTGAGCCGTTTTGGGGTCAACGCTTTTTTCACCTGTTCCCATACATTGGAGAAATTATTAAAGAAGGGAAGTCTGATTTGGTTATTGGCCTTTATGGTAACCTTTCAAAGTGTTACTGCACAGACCGGCAATATTCAAATATCCGTTGTTGATAAAAATGACAGTCCTCTTGCAGGAGCGCTTGTTAAAGATCTTTCTGAGAAGGCTACATCTGTCATGACAAATGCTGATGGCGTTGTTAATCTGGATGCCGAAACAGGTGATTTTCTAAAGGTTTCTTATCGTGATATGGAAAGTACCTTTGCTGTTAAGTCAACCACTCAAAAAGTGACACTTGATGCGTCCGATAAGAAAATCCATTTGGGATACGGAAAGGTGAAATCTACAGATGAGGTTACCGCTTCAATAGATGTTGTTTATTCTGATGTGTTGGGGAACAACTCCGCACTTAATCCTTCAGAGAGTCTTTTTGGCCAGCTTACAGGCCTGACTGTTCTTCAGAACGGGGGAGAGCCATGGAACAGAAATCCCGATATGTTTATTCGTGGAAAAGGCACTTTCAACAATAATTCCATGCTTGTACTGGTTGACGGATTTGAAAGGGAACTGTCGTCTTTGTCACTGGCTGAAATAGAGAGTGTATCAGTGTTGAAAGATGGTGCTGCTCTTTCTTTGTATGGTCAGCGAGGTGCTAATGGTGTACTTCTGGTAACCACAAAAAGAGGAGAGTACGACTCTTTTCATGTGGATGTATCGTTTGAGCAAGGGTATAATATGCCCTTCAGAACCCCTGAATTTCTGAATGCACATGACTATGCCCGGGCGGTTAATGAGGCCAGCGCACTTGATGGGAACCCATTTGTGTATTCAGAGTTTGATCTTCAGGATTTTAGAGACGGTACACGACCAGGATTTTTCCCTGATGTGGATTGGGTTGATGAAGCGTTAAAAGACTATGGTACCACTACCAATTTTAATACCAGTTTCCGTGGAGGTGGCCAGGCGGTTAAGTACTTTGTGTCGCTCAATTATCAAAATGAAAGAGGATTGCTCGACAATACTACGCTTGATGATCGTTACGACAGCCAGATGAAATATGATCGGTTTAACCTGAGAACCAATCTTGATATTGATTTAACTAATTCAACGAAGTTTCTGGTTAATATTGGTGGTTCCATCGATGGCAGAAAAGAACCGGGAGCCCGGGTTAGTGAAATAATGGATGCCTTGTACAGTGTTCCTTCAGCTGCTTTTCCCATTGAAACCCCTAACGGTGTTTGGGGTGGGACTGAATACTACGATAATAACCCTGTAGCATTGGTTTCTTCAACAGGTATTCGTGAGCCGCTTAGCAGGGTGCTCACTGCAGACGGTCGTATTATTCAGGATTTGAGTGGATGGCTGCCGGGTTTAACTGCTGAGGTTGCTGTGGGTTATGATAACCAGGTAGCTTACTGGGAAAATAAAACCCGTGACTTTTTGTACGAGAGCATAGCAGTTTCAAGAAATTCGGAAACAGGAGCTATTGCTGATACCACTGTTGCCAGATATGGTAGTGAAACAGATTTAGGTTATTCGGACAGCTTTGGAGGTCAGAGACGTCATGCCACAGTTTATGGGAGGATTAACTATGAGAATTCCTGGGGACAGAATGATCTCGGAACTTCGGTTATGTATCATCAGGATAAGCGGGTTAATGACGGGCAGTATAATACGTTTCTTCATCAAAACATGGTAGCCTCTGCCAGCTATGCATTCCGTAGCCGTTATTTTATTGATGGGGTGCTGTCTTACAGCGGAAGTAGTATTTTGCCGGATGACAACCGTTTCGGACTTTTTCCTGCTATTTCAGCCGGATGGATCGTGAATCATGAAGATTTTCTGAAAAACAGTGATGTAGTTGATTATTTGAAACTACGTGCCTCCTGGGGAATGAGTGGAAATGACATCATGTCTGCTAATCTTTATGACCAGGCGTTTTTTGGAGGAGGAGGCTATTTCTTTACGGATAACAATAATAACTATGGCGGAATTCGTGAAGGACAATTATCTGCAATGGGGCTTACCTCCGAAAAGTCAGTCAAAACCAATTTAGGTGCTGATATGGAAATATTCGGGCGTCTCTCCATGACTCTGGATGCTTTTTATGAAAAACGCAACGACATTCTGGTATCCACCAATGGTTCTGTTCCTTCACTTATAGGTGTAGGCAGACCTGTGGAAAATGTTGGGGAGGTCGAAAATAAAGGAATTGAAGCGTCGATGTTGTGGAAAGATAATATTGGCGATTTTAAATACCACATTGGCGGAAACTTTTCATTTGCCAAAAATGAAATTGTAAAGATGAATGAAGAGTTTAGGCCTTACGATTATTTAAAAGAAACCGGCAACCCGGTTGGACAACAATTTGGATTGGAAACCCTTGGCTTTTTCAAAGACCAGACTGATATTGACAACAGTCCCAACCAGCTATTTTCAGAAGTTCGCCCCGGCGATGTGAAGTACAAAGATCAAAACGGCGATGACGTTATTGATGAACTGGATATTATTCCGCTGGGATATGCAAGTGGATATCCCGAGATGTATTATTCTTCCAATATTGGGGTTGAATTTAAGGGATTCGGTGTTGATGCTTTGTTTCAGGGGATTGCCAATCAAACATTGTATCTTAATACAAAGAGTGTTTTTTGGCCCTTGAGGGGACAAAATACCATTTCCACGTTTTCTGCCGACCGATGGACTCCGGAAACTACTGAAACAGCAACGCTTCCAAGATTGTCGATGGTTGAAAATTCCAACAACTACCGCAAAAATGACATTTGGCTGACAAGTGGTGATTATCTGAAACTTCGGAAGCTGGATGTATATTACAACTTCTCAGATCGTCTGATGAGTAAACTTAATATGAAATCAGCCAAACTATTTGTGAGAGGCATGAATTTGTTCTCCATTGATATGGTGGATGTGGTTGATCCGGAAGAAACCGGTGTAACCTACCCAACTATGAGTTCTTATCACTTTGGCATTAACCTCGGTTTTTAAAAAGATCTATTATGAGGATAAAAGAATATATAAAATACGGATTACTCGGCTTGTTGGTTTTTACTGCCGGCAGTTGTGAGTATTTAGAGTACGATGAAACTTCTTACAATCGAAAAGATGATGTGTTTAGTGACTTCGGACGAACCAAAAATTTTCTGACAGGCATTTATTCTTATCTGCCTACCGACTTTAACAGCATTGACGGGGCCATGCGCTCATCTGCGACAGACGAAGCTGAGCATGTGTGGGATTTGTCAAATGTTCAGAAATTTAACGATGGCAGCTGGAGTGCCATACAGCCTCTTGACAATGTGTGGGGAGATATGTATTCAGGCATTCGGGCCGTGAACTTGTTTCTGGAGGAATCTGAAGGGCAGGAATTTCTTGAAGAGCGCTGGAATGAGAATTATTATGAGATGATGGAACAGTTTGAAATATATCCCTATGAGGCCAGATTTCTCAGAGCTTTTTTCTATTTCGAGCTCATCAAAAGATACAAAAGTGTGCCTTTAATTACTGAAGTGTTAACGGCTGAAGAGGCAAAAAGTGTAAGACAGGACTCTTTCAGCGATGTGGTTGATTTTATTGTTCATGAGTGTGATGAAATAGCAGGGGAATTGCCTTCTGATTTTGGCAACTTTTCATCGGCAAAGGAAACCGGAAGGGCAACCAAAGGAGCGGCATTGGCTCTTAAGGCCAGGGTATTGCTTTACGCTGCAAGTCCTTTGCATAATGCATCCAATGATCTTACTCTTTGGCAGGAATCTGCAGAAGCAGCAAAGGAGATTATTGATTCGGGATGGTATTCACTTGAAGGCAATTATGGCAACGTGGTGAATAATGTTACCAGTTCGGAGTTGATTTTGGGCAGGAGAGAAGGAGAATCCAATGGATTTGAGAGAAGAAACTTTCCCATTGGTTTTGAAGGTGGTAACACCGGTACTTGTCCTACACAAAACCTCGTGGATGCTTACGAAATGGTGGAGTCAGGCTTGCCAATCACTGATCCTGCATCGGGGTTTGATCCCATTTTCCCTTATTCCGGACGGGATCCCCGTCTGGCACAAACGGTTATTTTGAACAATTCGGTTTGGAAAGGGCAGGTTGTGGAAACCTTTTATGGTGGCGCCAATGGCCGGCCTAAAGACAATGCCACTGAAACAGGATACTATCTCAAAAAATATGTGATTGAATCGGTTAATCTGGAACCTACCAACACCACACAAAAACAGCATACCTGGGTACTGTTTCGCTATGCTGAGGTGCTTCTGAACTATGCTGAAGCTATGAATGAAGCTTACGGGCCTGAGGATGCTGCCGGCATGGGAATGACTGCACTTCAGGCTGTGAATCAAGTACGGCTTCGTGCAGGAATGCCCGATTTTCCGGCAGGGATGAGTCAGGAAGAATTTCGTGACAGACTCAGAAATGAACGCAGGGTAGAACTGGCTTTTGAGGATCATCGCTTCTGGGATGTAAGACGTTGGATGATTGGAGCGGAAACGACAGATATTTATGCGGTTAATATTGCCCGGAATCCTTACGGAGGATTTGCTTATGAGAAAACATTGCTTGAAGAAAGGGTCTATGAAGAAAGAATGAATTTGTACCCCATTCCACAGGCAGAGATTTATAAGAACGCGAATCTGGAACAAAATACCGGATGGTAAAATTTGATTAGCTATGAAAAAGATATTTTCAATACTATTTGTTTTTGCAACACTTTTCTGGTCTTGCGATGATAAGTTTGCAACAGGTGAGTTCAGTTTCTATGATATAGAAGAACCTGAAAATTCCAACACTTTGCCTTCGATGCCCGAAATCGGGAAAAAAGGTGCTGCGTTTACCACTAAAGGAACTCAGTGGTCGTTTAAAATTTCAGATTTAAAGGCACACTGGCATTATTCCTGGGGCAGCGGTTTGTCGGAATATGAACCTGATAATGTTGATTTTGTGCCCATGATATGGGGTAAGAATGCAATTGATGAGGAAAAAGTGGCTGAACTGAAAGCCCTAAAAGAGGCAGGTGATATTAGATACCTGTTGGGATTTAATGAACCGGATGGTGCAGAACAGGCCAATATGACCGTTGATGAGGCTATTGAGAGATGGCCCATGCTGGAGGAAGTTGGGGTTCCATTGGGTAGTCCCGGTGCCGTAAATCCCACGGGCGAATGGATGCAGGAATTTATGCAAAAAGCGGATCAAAACGGACTCCGGGTGGATTTTGTTTGTGTGCACTGGTATGGTGGTGTTAGCGCTCAGGGACTGCTAAACAAGCTGGAAGAGGTGTATGATCTTTATGGTAAACCTATTTGGATTACCGAGTTTGCACCTGCCGATTGGGATGCCACTACTCCTGAGGAAAACCGGCATACCCCAGAAGAGGTGTTGTCGTTTATGCAAACCGTTCTTCCACAACTGGAAGATCTCGGATATCTCCAACGGTACGCATGGTTTTCGTTTGGGCAGGACAGGCCTCAGGGGACTTCTTCAGCTTTGTTTGATACGGAGGGGAATCTCACAACTCTTGGGGAGTTTTATGCCAATTTTGAACCAAATGTTTACATCGGGGAAGGTAAGGAACCTTATGTGGAACCCGGAATCGTCTTCCAGGACAATTTTGAAGAGTATAGTGAGGGGACTTCACTCTCCGATGAAGGATATGTTATTTGGGAAGGAACTGCTACGGTTGCCTCCGGAGATGCGTTCGAAGGACAGCAATTTGGACAAAGTGATGTTTCTAAAAACAATTTTGCTGTCAGATACCCCATTACTCTGGAAGCCGGAAAAACTTACTCCATCGAGGTGGCAACAAAAATGCAGGATGGAGCAAAACATGTCTTCCAGGTTCATCCACGATCCGAATATGAATATGCATGGGTAGAATGCTTCAATTCAGAGTGGGAAGTGCATACCACGGAAATTACCGTTACCGAAGGGAATGAAGATATTATTATCGCATTGTATCGCTGGCCTACTAAACAATTGTCCTGGGATCAAATCATAGTGAAAGAAGTATTGTAATAATTATTTATGGGGGAGAGGGAAGAATTTTTTCTCTCCCTCTTTTTTGTCTAATCTCATTATGTCTTTCGGTATAAGAAGAGTTCAGATTGCTCAGTCAGCTTCAGGAGAATTCATTGTAAATGGTGGCAATGACATCTCTTCAGTGAGTGTATTTGCTTCCGGTGGTCAGTTGGTAAAGCAAATGGACAATAGTGAGCCTCAGAGGTTACTTTTAGTCTCAACGGACAGCCACAAGGATTGTATATTCTTCGAATTGAGGATGTGCAGGGTAATGTTTCTGTGAGGAAAGTGTTGAATAATTAATTAAAAGTACCTGGCCCAATAACAATTAGTTTTTTGGGGTCAGGTATTTAGGATTGAATAATGGCCGTTTATCGGGCAACAATAGTTAAAGTATTAGCTGGGTTATTGATTTTAGTATACTAAGTATAACATTATGAATAGAAGAGAATTTGTACGTATTTTAGGTAGTACCACGATTGCAACTGTAATCGCTCCAAATTACGTTATGGCCAGAGGTAGCTATGCAACAAACGGAGTTCTTTTAGAGGCTTGTAGTTTTAGTAATAAAGGCGGATGGGTTTTGGATACACAGTTTTATCACCAGATGGGTGGGAATTATTTGCTGGCTCATGGTATGGGAGAAGTTGTTGCCGATGCCGGTACAACGTTGGAAATATCTGATGATGGTGATTATTTTGTTTATGTTAGAACTAAAAACTGGGTGCCCGGGAAATGGAAGGCACCCGGACGTTTTAAAGTCGAGATTAATGGCGAGAAGTTGACTGGTGAGTTCGGTACCCAACCAGGCTGGAATTGGCAGGATGGGGGGCGTATTCGTTTACGTGCCGGAAAAAACAAGGTAGTACTAAAGGATCTGACCGGATTTGACGGCCGCGTAGATGCAATCTATTTCAGCCCGTTTAAAAACCCGGACCTCCCGCTTAAAACTGCCGATGTGATTGGCTGGAAAGACGAGGTTTCCGGACGCAGTAAAAAGAAGGTAAATTCAGAAAGATTTGATTTAGTTATTGTTGGTGGGGGGTTGGCCGGTTGCGCTGCGGCGCTGGCAGCTGATAAAGAGGGTTTAAAAGTCGCCTTGATTCAGGATCGACCGGTATTTGGTGGCAATGCCAGTAAAGAGTTCAGCATTGCCACATTGGGGATTATGGGAAAAGGCACCCACATATTGAGTAAAATTAATAATCTCTGGGGATTTGGCGATGATATCGCCTTAAATCAGGCCAAGAGGGAAGCTACCATGGCCAATAGCGGAGTCCATCTCTATCCGAATATGATGGCCATTGGTATTGAAAAGTCCGGAGATAAGATTGTCAGTGTTGATGCCAGAAATACCGAAAGCGGAATTATCAAACGATTTGTTTCACCTCTGTTTGTGGATTGCAGTGGTGATGGCTGGCTGGGGTGCTTTGCAGGAGCAGAGTATCGTTACGGCAGAGAGTCATACAAAGAGTTCGATGAACAATGGGTTGAAAAAGGGGAGAAATGGAGCCCTGCTACTGCGGATGATCTGGTTATGGGGGCAACGGTTATCTATAACTCGGAAAAGGAAGTTGATGCCTGTTCCTTCCCTGAGGTCCCCTGGGCAATGGATGTAGCTAAAGATAAAGAGGGACTGAAAAGTACCTGGCGTTGGGAGTACTTGACCAATGACTTGAGTCAGGTCGATAATTTCGAGGAAATCAGGGATCATCTGTTCAGGGCGATCTATGGCAGTTTTTATAATGCCAAACAAAAAAAAGAAAATGCGAATAAAAAACTCGCTCGTATGACCTTTATTGCCGGCAAAAGAGAGTCGCGGCGTATCGTCGGAAACTATATTTACACGATGAAGGACATGACGGAGCATCGAACCTTTTTTGATACAGTTGCTGAAGAGCAACGAGCTATTGATGTTCATTATCCACAAATAAAATATGGCGGACGCGACTCCGATTATGACTTTAAATCCGAGGCGTGCTTTTATGAACTGGAGAAATTGTATTATCTGCCTTTCCGATCGCTGTGCTCCAAAGATATTCCAAACCTGATGATGGCCGGACGGTGCTTCAGTTGTTCTCATGTCGGATTGGGTGGCCCCAGAGTTATGCTAACCGGAGGACAAATGGGCATTGCAACCGGATATGCTGCTTCGCTCTGTAAAGCAACCGGGAAGATGCCGAAGGAAGTTGGAGTTGACCATATTGATGAGTTGAGAAAACTTATTGGTTACGAAAGTTGATTAAAGGAAAGGTTCTGGAATAATAAGAATGTAACACAAACAGCAACAGTATGCCTTCAGACAGACATCTTATATTTAATCTGCCATACGGTAGGTTTGAAATCTAACGATCTATTATATATGTTAAAGCAATTATTATTTATTCTGGGCGTAATTTTGCCGGTTACGATGAGTGCTCAGGATTATGTGTGGACGGGTGCTGGTGGCACCCATGATTTCTTTGATGAATCAAACTGGCAGGATCCGGTTTCTGATGAAAATCCGGTATCCGGTGCCATTGATCCCGGTCTAAATATTGATCTGTCTCTGGTTGTTGAAGATGTCTCGCAAACAATTGTTGCAAGCGGGGATATTTCCATTGGCTCCGGCAGTTTATCCATAGCAGGAGCCTCTCTTTCCGGAACTACTTTCTCTCATGGTGATTTATTCATCCATGAAGAAGGATATGTTTTGTTCAGTGGTTCAACACCATTGGGATCAACAGTAAAAATTGATTTTCAGAGGGGACTCGGTTGGGTCAAGCTGCCTGAGATGATACCTGCGGATCTCCTTAACAATCATCAGGCCTCCTTTCTTATTTCAGGTAATGCAGCTTCTTATCCCGATAATATCCGGATAGATAATTACTATGACGGGGGTGCATTGGTGCGGCCCAACTTATCTTCTTTGGCTCCATTGACCATTTATGATGAACAGGCATTGCAGGGTAATCAATCTTCTGTATCGGTGGATGATGTGCACAGCGGAAGTGCTATCCCCGGAAACTTAAACAATAGCATCGCTTCTTTCGCGTTAAAGCGCGGGTTTATGGCTACTCTGGCCAGGAATGATGATGGAACAGGCATCAGTAAGGTTTATATTGCTTCGGAGGAAGATCTGGTGTTGAGTGAATTGCCGGAAAATCTAAAGAATAGTATTTCTTTTATCCGGGTAATACCCTGGAACTGGGTTTCAAAAAAGGGGATCGGTGGAAATGTGACCGGCCTTGATGAAACCTGGCATTACAATTGGTCCAATGCAGGGGTTTCTAACATTGAACGCGAGAATACACCAATGTCATGGGGTAAGGGAGGTGCAGATGATCCTTCAGATATTGAACTTTACAAAAGCAAGTACAAAACAGCGCATGTGCTGGCGTTCAATGAGTCAGACAATTGTGAAGATCAATCGGGTCAGTATGGCGACCTGTGCAATACCGATGTGGCTGTGGCCACCTACGAGAATCTTATGAAAACAGGCCTTCGCCTGGTTTCTCCTTCCGGTCGTGAAAATGCTCCTTTCGGCTGGTTGAAAGAGTTTTACGACAAGGCCACGGCTCAAAACGTCCGGATAGATGTTATCGGGGTACATTGGTACGACTGGGGTAGCAATCCTAAAAATTCTCCCAACGCCGATCCGCAGCAAGTTTTCAATCGGTTTAAAAACTATCTCCAACAGGTATATGACTTATACCAACTACCCATTTGGATTACTGAGTTTAACGCCAATATTAACCGCACTACTTCTGTAAATAAGGCTTTTATGGAGTTGGCTTTGCCGTATCTTGAATCACTGGATTATGTGGAGCGCTATGCCTGGTTTGAACCCTTTTCTGATGTGGCGGATTATTATAATGGCAATGGTAATTATACAGATGTAGGGTTGTTTTATAAAAATTTGAATTCAATGCCATCCATACCAGAGCCTACTTTAAACTCGACTAACAATCTTGATCAAAACTTTAGTTCTGATGATACTGCAATATGGTCTGATGAGGCAGAAAATGGAATTCCTGGGGGCGGGACGGTGCTTAAAACTGGTTGTGCCAACGCCTCAGGCACGGAGTTCATTTCATTGGAGCCCGGTGCCTCAAGCACCCTTACGTATAATTCGGTTAATATGTTGGCTGAAGGCAGCTATTTTCTGACCATTTATCATTTTAATGCCAGCGATGTTACTCTAAATTGTATGATAAACGGCAGTGCTACAAAAGTCATACTTAAAGCTTCAAATTGGTGTTATCAGGGAGCACCTGGTAAAACAACAGTTTCCGTTGATCTTCAAAATGGGTTAAATGAATTGCAGTTTTATGATAATGAAAATGTAGCTGTTCTTTTGGACCGGTTTGAGCTTTTTGGCAGTTTATCAACCGATATTCAAAATGCTTTTGTGAAAAAATGGTCGTTTTATCCGAATCCGGTGAGTCATACTTTGCGGTTTAATTGTGCATCTTCTATTCCTGGTGTAACAATATACAATCTTAATGGAGAAGTTGTACTAATTAAGCAAAACGTAAAGGAGCTGAATGTGTCGTCTCTCCTTCCGGGTATCTATTTTATTCAGTCGGGCCATCAGACAGATAAATTTTTTAAGAAATAGAGAGGTTTGTGATTAACTGAGGTAAAACTGTAGCAAGGGAGCAGGCAAGCTGAAAAAGACCTGCTTCAATAATTTTAAAAAAATAAAACTATGACACGATATTTCGTTTTAATTGGGTTACTGCTTTGCGGATTGATTTCTGTTCAGGCTAAAAGTTATTATTTCAACAGTGAAACGGGGAGTGATCAAAACTCCGGGCTTTCTCCGGAAGCACCTTTTTTAAGCTTGAAAAAAATTAATGAATTAGCGCTCCAACCCGGTGACAGGATTTTGCTTTCTGCCGGTCAAAAGTTTAATGAGTCCCTTGTTCTCAGGGATATAAAAGGAAATGCTCATCAAAAAATAGTTGTCGGTTCATATGGTGAAAAAGATAAAAAAGCAACAATTGATGCTGCCGGCTTTTTAAATGGGATTCTGATTCAGGACTGTTCTTATTTACGGGTTGAAAACCTGGAAATTACTGCTAATGGAAAAGGGAATGCCACACCAGTTGATGGAAATATGCGATGTGGTGTTTTGGTAACAACTTCCAAAGCCGGGGAGTATGAAAATATCACGATTGAAGGATTGGATATACATGATGTTTTTTATGAAGACCCTGGCTTTAAGAGAGGAAAAGATGAGGTGAGAACGGCCAACGGCACACAACGTTATGGTTGGGGCATCCGGTTTATCAATCGAACTGAGCAAGCCTTATTGAAAGATGTCGCTGTTCGGGATTGTCAGGTTAAAAATGTGGCCCATACCGGCATTAAATTTACTGCCTTTACAGATGGTATTCAGGGAGTAGAAGTTTCAGATTGCCGTGTGCTTAAAACGGGAGGCCCGGGCATTCAAATGTCCGGAGTGCATGATGGAGTTGTGAAGAATTGTGTCGTCAATTATTCAGGAAGTAAAGATGATTCCAGGAAGTGGGGCCGGGGAAGCGGACTCTGGACCTGGGGATCTTCGAACATCATAATAGAACACAATGAATTCAGAAATGCCAATGGCCCTGGCGACTCTGCCGGTTGCCACATCGATTTCAATTGCCGGAATGTCATTGTGCAATACAACTTCAGTTACAAGAATGCCGGTGGATTTATTGAGATTCTGGGTAATAATTATAATTGTGCTTATCGCTATAATGTCAGCGTTGATGATGGCCATCGTGTAAAAGGCGAAGATGGTGCTTTTCAGGAAGGAAAGACTTTCTGGCTCAGTGGTTATCGTGGTGATCAGGCCCAGAGCGGTCCTTTCAATAGTTACATAAACAATAATACGATTTATGTAAGCGACTCCATTGTTTCTAAAATCGCTGTTCCAAAGGTGGCAAAAGGGGTTATGGTGGCCAATAATATTTTCTTCATCAAAGGTGAAAGTCAGGCGGTTCTGGGCGACCAGTATAAACCGGAAAAAGACGGGGCTGGTGCTGTCCAGAATACCATATTCAGGAATAATCTGTTTTTGAAAACCTCCAACTGGCCGCAAAAGGTTTTGATTCAAGATCAGTCGCCCAAATTTGGGAACCCGGATTTTGTTAATCCCGGAGGTGGGCGTTTAGAGGATTATGTTCCTCAAAATAACTCACTAATCAGTAATAAAGGAATCAGGATACCGACTCTTGAAGGCGACAGTATAGGATTAGTAACCGGACTGAAAGTTGATCAGGACATTTTGGGAAATCCAATTAAGGGAAAACCAGATATGGGGGCTGTTGAATTATCCGGTCATTAAGACTGTAAGGGTAAATAAATATTTTCTGTTGCTTTGTTTGCTTCAGGAAAAAAGTGGCTTTTATGATATTGATGATGCTTTAATGGTTTTTTGTGTGGCTGTGTTATGCGTTTGTCATCCATGAAGTTGCTTCTTGAATGTGAATGAATTTCCCACTCTCTGTGATAAACCACCAGGCCCGTTATTGACAAAAAATAACCCTCTAAAAGAATTATTTGTGAAGCTGGATTTGCCCACAATTTTAAATCTTGTGATGGGATAATAACACCATAAAAGCCGATCAGTATGTGGCGAGTTAAATTATTCGATTAGTGGGATGGAAGCGTTTTCAAGGTATAGGTTCTTTTTCTTTAAAAAATAAAAATATACAGTCATGAAATTAAAAGATTTAATAATAGTTTCTCTGTTTACTCTCAGTTTGTCTGGTTGTCAACCGACCGCTGAAGGAACTTTCAAGCCCGGAGCCATCTGGCCCGACAATAATGATGTGCACATCAATGCCCATGGAGGAGGTTTTTTGTACCAGGATGGGGTTTATTACTGGTTTGGTGAACATAAAACAGAAGGAAGAGGCGGAAATAAGGCCAATGTGGGCGTTCATGTTTACTCATCTGAAGACTTGTACCACTGGAAAGACGAAGGCATTGCACTTGAAGTTCATGAGGATACCACTTCTCTTTTAGTGAAGGGTTGCGTTATAGAAAGGCCAAAAGTTATTTACAATGAAAAAACCGGCAAATATGTGATGTGGTTCCATCATGAGCTGAAGGGAATGGGCTATAAAGCTGCCATGACAGGGGTTGCTTTGGCCGATGAGGCAACAGGCCCATATACTTACCTGAGAAGTGTTAACCCCAATGCAGGCCAATGGCCTATGAATTATCCCGACAGTTTGCGGAAGGATACAACAACCCTGGCTTCCCTTAAGCAATGGTCTGAAGAGTGGCGCCAGGCGGTAAAGGAAGGATTATTTGTGAGGCGTGATTTTGAAAAGGGACAAATGGCCCGCGATATGACACTGTTTGTGGATACGGATGGCACTGCCTATCATTTTCATTCATCCGAGGAGAACCAGACCTTGCATGTGTCCGAGCTGACCGATGACTACCTCGACTTTACCGGACGATATACCCGTGTGCTTCCCGGTGATTCAAATGAAGCCCCCGCTGTTTTTAAAAGAGGAGACAAGTATTATATGATTGCTTCGGGTTGTACCGGGTGGGATCCCAACCCTGCACGGTCGGCAGTGGCTGATCATCCTTTTGGTCCATGGGAACCTTTGGGTAATCCCTGTAGGGGGAGCGAAGAACAGGTGAGTACTACTTTCGACTCTCAAAGCACTTTTGTTTTGCCGGTACAGGGGAAAGAGGATGCCTTCATTTTCATGGGAGATCGCTGGCGGCCGAAGAATGCCATTGACGGGCGATATGTTTGGTTGCCGGTTGAATTTGAGGAGGGAAAACCAGTGTTAAAATGGCACGAGGAATGGAGTTTAAATGTCTTTGATTAGTAATTAGCTGAAAGCTATGATTTTGAAGCTTAGAATAGTTGTCTTGTGGGGGCTTATGATTTTGGGATCCCAATTAATCTTCGGTGGATCCAAACTGCAAAAGGATAAACCAAATGTCATTTACATCCTTGCTGATGATTTGGGGTATGGCGATCTCAGCTGCTATGGACAAACCAGATTTAAAACCCCAAATATTGACCAGCTTGCCAGGGATGGAATGATGTTCACTCAACATTATGCCGGTTCAACTGTTTGTGCCCCGTCCCGTTCTGCTTTACTGACAGGGCAACACACCGGACACACACCGGTGCGTGGGAATAAAGAACACAAGCCGGAAGGACAGTGGCCATTGCCAAATTTCTCAAATTCTATGGCCAGCCTGTTTAAAAAGGCCGGTTATGTTACCGGAGCTTTTGGAAAATGGGGACTGGGATATCCAAATTCTTCCGGGGATCCGCTTGCTATGGGGTTCGATGAGTTTTTCGGATACAACTGTCAACGTAATGCTCACCACTATTATCCCTGGCATTTGTATCACAATAACGAAAAGGTGGTACTTGAAGAAAATGCCGGAACACAAAAAGGGGTTTATGCGCCTGTCCTGATTCATAAAGAAGCCTTGAAATTCATTAAGGATCAAAAGGATCAACGATTTTTCATGTACTATCCTTCATTGATTCCGCATGCCGAGTTATTTGCCCCTGAAGAATATATGGAAAAGTTCAGAGGGAAGTTTCTGCCTGAAAGTTCCTATAAAGGAGTGGGGCCTGATCATCCAAATTTCAGAAAAGGCGGTTATGGCCCCCAGCCTGAGGGTCATGCGGCTTTTGCTGCCATGATTACGTTGCTTGATGATCAGGTGGGCGAAATAGTTCAAAAACTCAAAGAACTTGGCATTTCTGATAATACCATCATTGTATTTACCTCAGATAACGGACCTCATAAGGAAGGAGGAGCAGATCCGGAATATTTTAACAGTAATGGCCCTTTGCGTGGTTTTAAAAGAGATCTCTACGAGGGGGGGATACGAGTGCCTATGATCGCCCGGTGGCCCGGACAAATAGAGGCAGGTGCTGTGTCTGATCACATCTCCGCATTTTGGGACATGCTTCCAACTTTTGCTGATTTACTAGGTGTAAAAGCTCCTGAAAATACGGATGGTATCTCTATGCTTCCCGAGCTGACAGGTGAGGGAGACCAGAAAGAACATGCTTACTTATATTGGGAGTTTCATGAGTTAGGTGGTCGTCAGGCTGTAAGAATGGGAAAGTGGAAGGGTGTAAAATATAATGTAAAAAAGAATCCTGATCAATCTCTGGAATTATACAATTTAGAAGAGGATCCGGGAGAAATCAATAACGTTGCTGCAAACCATCCTGAAGTTGTCGCTAAAATCGAAGATATTTTGAAAACAGCCAGGACGGAGTCTGAAGTTTTTAAATTTTAGAATTTTCAAATTCATACTATGATTAATAGTCCGTTAATTTTTTACAAACACCTGGTAATCAAATTTTAAGTTAAGTCGAAGGTTTTTATTAATATTCAGAAAATCAATCCCAAAGCATCGGGATACGATTCATCTAACCTCTGACTTCTAAAAATCTAACGATCTATTGATGTGGGAAATAAAAAAAAATAAACACATGAAAAAAAATATTTTTATAGTCAGTATTGTGTTTTTGTTTTCAATTTGTGCTTTTAGTCAGCAGTCGCGTGAAACTTCTTTATTGGATTCAAATTGGCGTTTTATTAACCAGGAAGTTGAAGAAGGCGAAGAGCCGGAACTCAACACAAGTGAATGGGAAGTTGTTCAAGTACCCCATGATTGGGCAATATCACACGATTTTGACATGAATATTGATGTTCAAGAGGTTCAGGTTGTGAACGATGGTGAGACGTCGGCTAAACTGCGGACCGGGCGGACGGGAGCGCTGCCTTTTGTTGGTGTCGGCTGGTATCGCAAAGTATTGCCAATTTCAGCTTCCGATCAGGAAAAACGCGTTTTTATCGAGTTTGATGGGGCAATGAGCCTGGCGAAAGTATTCCTGAATGGGGAGTTTATTGGAGAGCAACCTTACGGTTATTCTTCTTTCTCGTTTGAACTGACCAAGTATCTTCGGTTCGGTCAGGAAAATATTCTGGCCGTCCGTCTCGAAAATAAGCCGGAATCTTCACGTTGGTATACTGGTGCCGGTATCTACCGTAATGTCAGGCTGGTTAAAACTTCTCCGGTTCGTATCGCGCATTGGGGAACCTACATTACGACTCCTGAAATTACCGCTAAAAGAGCAGAAGTTTCAGTTAGAACTGAAATTGATGGCCTGGGTGATGCAAGCTCAGAGATTAAACTGGTAACTGACATATTCAGTCCACAAGGAGAAAAAGCAGGGACTGTTTCTTCAACTCAAAAGAGTGAAAAGAATGGTTTATTTGCCCAGACTTTAAATGTCAAAGACCCACAGTTATGGAGCATTGAATCACCGGCTCGTTATCGTGCGGTTAGCCGATTGTTTGTTGGCAATGAGCTAAAAGATGAATATGTAACTGTTTTTGGGATCAGAAGTTTACGTTTTGATAAAGACAAAGGTTTTTTTCTTAACGGTAATCATGTGAAATTGCAGGGGGTTTGCATGCACCACGATCTTGGCCCTCTTGGCGCGGCTGTAAATTACCGTGCTACCGAACGACAAATGGAGATTTTAAAGGAAATGGGTGTCAACTCGATTCGTACTGCCCACAATCCTCCTTCTCCGGAATTGCTTCAGATTTGTGACAGCATTGGATTGGTAGTTATGGTCGAAGCTTTTGATGAATGGAAGCATGGTGGAAACAAAAATGGTTATGGAAATTATTTCGACGAATGGGCTGAAAAGGATTTGACAGCAATGATTCGTCGCGACCGGAATCATCCATCCGTAATTATGTGGAGCATTGGTAATGAATTACATGAACAACGTATGGAGACCGGTAAAGAAATAGCTCAGTTTTTGGCCGACATTTCTCGTGAGTTGGATCCAACCCGTCCGACAACCGCGGGATTTAATCATTATGTAGCCGCTATCGAGAATGGACTAAGCGACGCTATAGATGTGGTTGGTTTCAACTATAAACCACATGCATATAAAAAAATTCATGCCCAATATCCAGACTACATACTTTTGGGAACTGAAACAGCTTCAACAGTAAGTTCACGAGGTGAATACAAGTTTCCTGTTGTTGAAAACAAAGGGCCGTGGTACCCCGATTATCAGCTTTCAAGTTATGATTTAGAATATCCATACTGGGCATCCACACCGGATACAGAGTTTGAAATGCAGGACGATTGTGAATTTGTTTTGGGCGAATACGTGTGGACAGGATTTGATTATTTAGGAGAACCAACCCCATATAACGAAGGAACACCTGCCAAAAGTTCGTATTTCGGGATCGTTGATTTGGCTGGTTTGAAGAAAGACCGTTTCTATCTTTACCAGAGTAAATGGAGCAGTGAGCCTGTTTTACATCTTTTACCACATTGGAACTGGGCGGAAAGATTGGGCCAAAATGTTCCGGTTTACTGCTATACCAATTATCCAAAGGCCGAACTTTTTGTGAATGGGGTCAGCGCCGGTATCAGGCAAAAAGACATGAGTGACAAATATGCGCGCTACCGGCTAATGTGGAAGGATGTGACTTATCAACCAGGTGAAATCAAAGTAGTGGCCTATGACGAAAACAATAAGGCCGTTGCTGAGCAGGTCATCAAAACCGCGGGTGAACCTTATTCCGTAAAGCTTACCGCCGACAGAGAAGTCATTAAATCGGGTGGAAAGGATTTGTCGTTTGTAACCGTCGAGGTGCACGACAAGGATGGTAATCTATGCCCAAGGTCTGACTATTTTCTTTTTTTCACGGTTAATGGAGCCGGAAAGTTGAAAGCAGTCTGCAATGGAAATCCAGTCGATCACACTTCTTTTTCCTCCAATTACATGCGTACTTTTAATGGGAAAATAGTTGCCGTGATTGAATCTGCAGAGAATCCCGGAGAAATCTCGTTGGAGGTGTCGGGAGGAAAGTTAATTGGAAACGAGATTAAGATTGAAACTGAAAATTAAATGATGATGAAAAAGATATTCGTGGCAGCCCTTCTAATGCTAATTGGAATCGCTGAAATAAACGCACAATCGATCCTGATTGAGGCTGAAAGCTTTACCGATAAAGGTGGGTGGGTGGTTGATCCCCAGTTTGTTGAGCAGATGGGATCTCCGTATCTTTTAGCGCATGGCATGGGAAAGCCCGTGAAAGATGCTTCAACTGCATTCTCAGTTAGTAAACCGGGATTATATTATGTTTGGGTGCGCACCAAAAACTGGGTGCCCGGAAATTGGGATGCTCCTGGCAGGTTTAATTTGCTTGTTGATGGTCAAAAGCTTGAACGTACCTTAGGACTTAACCCGGAATGGAACTGGGAATATGC